>CAZGMW010000001.1:0-18084 GCA_964526895.1 uncultured Planococcus sp.
AGGTCTGAGCAGCCCAATTGATGGCCAAAAGGCATTTGAATAATATGAATTTCCTCTATATTTTTTGCCTTTCCATAAAAGTACTTCCGCCTTTTTTATAACGCTAAGGAATCAGAAATATTTTAAACAGGCGAATTCAAACTCATAAATGAAAGAAGTATAAACAGTAAATTGATATATTTATTATTTTTATGCTAGTTTTTTGATGTCTAATGTAGTAGTATGTGTTTATGATATTTCAATATTTTTAATATTCAAAAATTCACCAGGTATTTCAACCTAGATGATGGGGTGGTAAGTATGAAGAAAAACTTAAAGCTTGGAATATTGATGCTGATGGTGCTTGGGTTCGGGTGGGCATTATTCTCGCTGGTTCTGCCTTTTTCGAATGAAATGCTGGTTGTTGTTGGTTTATCCATCGTATTCATGACAATAATTCATGAACGCTATGTTTTTCTTTATGGCATAAGTATAATCCTAAGCTTCGGCGTATATTTAACAGTATTTGCTTTTTTCTTCACTCAGCGGCCGGATTTGGAATTAATGTATGTTTATAGCCATTTGCTATTCACTGGTTTTATCCTTTCGTTCTGGCTTCTGCTTAACCAAATCAAACAGATCGGCTATGAAGCGAGCGAACTGAGACGCCAAGTACAGTTGCTGCAGAAATATCACGGTGAAAGCGACATTCTGACGGTCAACGAGTTCACTGAACAAGCGCAGTGGTTGCTGAAAACGACCGAGCGGAGACAGGAAGAAGCTTGGTTCGTGGAAATCACAATCAGCACTAAAAATAAAAGGACGCAGGAAAACATAATAGAATTACTTGAGCGGGCCACATTATCGACAATACGTCCTAAGTTCGATTTGGCAACGTCAACCGGTCAATCGATTTTTATTCTGTTGAAAGATATCGATGAAGAAGGCGTCACGCTAACATTGGAACGATATCGCGATAAAGTAAAGCAGGAACTGAATCTATTGGACACTCCTTACCAAGTAAGAAAGGAGCAGGTATCCAACCTGAACGAGTTTTCCCGTGCTTTGGGTAAGGCGATATGAACATACTCCTAACAGCCACAGTAGTTCTGTTTTGGATATTGCTGCTGTTCTACTCAGCGGTGACGATAGGCGGTGTGTGGTACCGGCTCCAATTCCGCAATCCTCCGAAGATTGATCATTATCCAAGTGTGGCAGTGCTGATTCCTGCCCATAATGAGGAAATCGTCATTGAAAATACATTACGGGCAATGGCCAGGTTAAAATATGAAGGAAAACTGGATATTTATTTATTGGATGATAGTTCCGTTGATGGAACGGCAGCCATTGTTCAGGAATTTGCAGAAGTTTTTTCGAAAATACATTACATCCCGGTTCCTCAAGGATCTCCTAAAGGTAAATCCAGAGTTTTGAACTATGGGCTGAACATTACGGATTCGGATTATTTTGTCGTCTACGATGCTGATAATGAACCGGAACCGTGTGCACTGGAAAAGCTTGTGCAGGCGGCTGAGAGGGTACCGGGTGCTGCTGGAGCGGTGGGCTATGTCAAAACAAAAAACGTTGATACCAATATGTTGACCCGCATGATTGCATTGGAGTTCCAAGTGTTTCAATTGTTGATGCAATGTGGACGTTGGGCATTATTCGGTCTTGGATCTCTTGCGGGAACAAATATGCTGCTGCGCCGTTCCGTTATGGAAGAGCTAGGAGGTTATGATGTCTATGCACTGGCTGAAGATGCAGAATTGACGGTGAGACTGACAGCTGCCGGCTATAAGCTGCCGGTGATTCCTACTTCCCATACATGGGAGCAGGAGCCGGAAACGCTTAAAGCATTCATCAAACAACGGACCCGTTGGCTGACGGGCAATCTTTACTTGCTGGAGAAATCATTGAAAGATTGGTCGCATTGGAGAGGCAGAACGTTCGTACTCAGTCTCCAGCATCTTTTTACGTATTTGATTTTCGTACTCATGCTTCTGATATCAGACGCGTTTTTTATCTTGAACGTTTCTGGTGTGGATGTCCCTGTTATTACTGCACCGCTCATGATGCTATGGTTTATGACTTATATTGTGTATACCGCCCAGCTGCTGAGTGCCGTTGTAATTGACCGCAACGTTTCACTGACAAACGTAGTTTATGTGCTTGTTATGTATTTCACTTATGCTCAATTATTTATCCTTTTGCTGATTCTAAGTGTAACGAAATATACGTGGAGTAAAATCCGTAAAAAAACGATCGCCTGGGATAAAACTCAGCGCTTCAAAGGGAGAGTGAACCCATGAGGAAATGGCTTTTATTGCCGTTCATGGCGCTCACCATGGTACCCAGTGCATGCAATGAAAGAGCAAGTGGACCTGCGCCTGAACCAGATAATCAGGAACCATCGCCAGCTGAAGAGCAGCCCGAAACAGAAAATCAATCTCATGAACAAAAAGCAGTTCCAGAAGGTTTTGCGGAAAGTTATCTTGATGAAAATAATTTTATTCACGCATATCCGAACGCTTTGGATTCCCAGTATTTGTCTGAAAGTATCGGATTGTATATGGAGTATTTGATCATGATGGAAGATGAAGAGAAATTCGCTGAGCAATATGACAAGCTTTTAAGTGAATTTGTGGTTGAGGACGGTGAAAACTTTTTCATCAATTGGCTCATTTTTGAAGATGCGACAGTCAATGCATTGATAGATGATATTCGAATTGCTGCGGCGCTGCGGAGAGCCGATGAGTTGTTTGGACGTCCGGAATATTCCGAAACTGCGGACCAAATAATCGAAACGATTTCCCGCATCCAGACCAATAATGATTACACCGTCGATTATTACGATTGGGAAGTGGATGTTCCAGCGCAGCGGGTGACTTTAAGTTATTTAATAGACGATGTGCCAAAAGATATGAATGCTGACCGATTGCTTGAAAATGTGGAAGCAGATGCAGTATTCTTTCCGGAATATTTCGATGTGGCAGAAGAAGAATATGTGGAAAATGAAGTAGTCCACATGATTGACCAAATGCTCATTGCGATAAACCGAGAGCGGATCGGACTATCTTCACAGCTTTTCGAAGAATGGCTGAAAACGGAATGGCAAGAAGAAGGGCGGCTGTTCGGCAGGTACGACCGGGCGACTCTGGAACCTACAGTCCCATATGAATCACTTGCGATTTATGCTTATATGAATGAATATTTTCATATAATTGGTGAAGATGAAGCGGCAGATAGAGTAAAAGCGCGTGCAACAGAAATCGTAGAGGAAAATGGTTTAGAAGAAACGCATTTCTTTGATTTTATACATTATCATCTCATGATGGAAGATGAGACCAAATAGGAGAAGAGGGCGTTTTTAATGAAAAAAACCATACCTTTCGTCTTGTTTTTTGCTTTCCTGGTCTTCAGCCCTTGGCTTATAGCTGCTGCAGTTGAATCATCAGATGAGGAACCCAAAGTGTTGATCTTATATCATGCGGAAGAGCAGACTCAAATAGAGGAAGTGCCGATTTTAGATATGCTGGTCGGGCACTTCACTTCTGATATTACGATTCAGTCGATTGAAGAGGCGGCTGCCGCATACGAAAAAGGAGATTATACACATATTATTTACTTTGGCTTGGGCAAGCGGCAATTGACCCCAGAAGAATTATTTATCGTCGACCAATATGAAGACGTCAAAAAAATGTTCATTGGGAACTATTTTGAGTATTTCAAGGAAGCGCAGGACCTCAGCGTCAGAGACTATCGTAAAATCGATGCCGTAAGCGGGGATGATAAACTGTTCGAATTGAAGGAAGAGAAAGATATACTGCTTATCAACGGAATCGAACAGATGGATGTATTGTTTGAAGGTCGGGCATCTGATGGAGCTTTTCCACTCGTTTTTAAGGATGGAAACCTCTATTATGTCGCTGCCAACTCGATTACGGGAAGGCTAAGCAATATCATAGGAGAATCATTATTCGATTTTTTTGAAGCGGAGAAATCACCGCCGAAAAAACTAATACGGCTGGAAGACATCCATCCGCGGAGTGATCCGGAACTCGTCAAACAAATCGGCGATTATTTGGCAGAGCGCAACATCCCCTATGCGGTGACTGTTGTTCCGGTTTATACTAATCCCGAAACGGGGGAACGAATCCACTTATCGCAGGCTATTGAACTGGTGGAGGTGTTGAAAGAAATGCAGGAAAACGGGGCTAGCCTTATTCAGCACGGGTATCTCCATCAATACCGCGCAAGTGAAACCGGCGAAGGATTTGAATACTGGGATGTCGAGCATGATCGGCCAATTTTCCAATCCAATAAAGATGAAGTGAAATTGCGGGAAAATTTTGCTTCAGATACGGAATATAAAGAGTTTGTCCAAAATGTGGGCATGCCTTACGAGCAGATGTATATTTATAATTCAATCGTCAATGGTGTCAATGAAATGACGGCGGAAGGGCTATACCCGATTGCTTTTGAAGCACCTCATTATTCGATGTCGCAGGCTGGATACAAAGAACTGTCGAAGTATTTCACAACCTATGTTGGGCAAATCCAAATTTCCGATCGGACGTATGGAGGCACATACGTGCCGGTCTATGAGACGGAACCGACGGGTCTTCACGGTATGAAAGTGATTCCCGAAACATTGGGTTACATTGATCCTGAAAATCCGGCCGCTATCGATGAGATGATTGAAAACGCTGATTATATAGAGCAATTCAGCGATAGTTATTTGTCTTTTTTCTATCATCCCTACCTTGGCATTGAAACCTTTACGGAATTGATGGGCAGATTGGAAAAATACGAGCAATACGAGTGGGTGGATTTGAAGGAAATGGAGCATAAAACGGAAGTGGATGGCATTGTAGTGGCAACGGAAGATGGAGACATCAGTGTTTCCAGACCGATGAATGTACTTATGGCTGAAACAATAAAAAGTTTTTGGTGGTTGGCAATACCGATTGCCATTTTCAGCGTTATTGCCATAGCTTCTCTCACACCTAAATTACGCAAACGCAAAACGGATCTTGAATTTTGGCAGAAGCAATAAGTGATAAAAACAGCCGAAAATTTCTCTGTTATGTAGTTTTTTCTGTTTAAGTGGTGTAAGATGATTTTGGCGGAAAAACTTAATGCTTTTTTGATTTTTCGCCAATATTTTGCGAGGAAGAGAATGAATTGAAATTAATACCAGTATATTTACTTTTAGCCCTTTTTTCCTGCGCAGCCATGCTTTATTTTCAGTGGCCTTTTTATAGACAGGTCTTAATGATGGCTATTGTTCTGATTCCGATCCTGCTGCTTTTTTCTGAAAAATATATACCGCTCTTTTTGTTAGGTATTCTGATCGTCTCGATCGGATATGCCGCTCTGGAACCAGCTGAACTACTGACATCACTCGGCACTTATTTCCTGTTGTCTCTTTTTCAATTTTCACTTTGGTCGATTGCAAATCAATTAAATCTGCTGGAGGAGGAAACTATTCGCCTTAATGATCAGCGCAAAGTCTTATTGGATAAAGATGCAGAGCTGAAGCTGCTTAGTTTACAGGAATTTGTTGAACAGGCATTTTGGATGCTTAAAACGAATAGACGGGATGAGTATGCCTGGTTGATGGAAATTGTGCCGGCAATCGATTGCCCATTACTTATAGAAGGATTGGAGCGGGCTGCGCTCGTTTCAATCGCCAAAAATCGTGATTTGGTGACTAGTAAGCGTGGTACTGTTTATTTATTGGTCAGGAGGACGGAAAAACAATCGCTTCAACCTTTATTGAAGCGATTGGAACAAGCGATGGTTTCAGAAAACCAGTCCACTGGCTATGAAATCAAAAAAACAGCTATTACGAAAGTCAGTGAGATGGTAAGTTTAATCAATTGATAGCTTGTAAAGAAATTAAATCTCAAAGAACGGTTTAGTTTATGCATGACCGGAAGCGCTCAGCGATGAGCGCTTTTTATTATTCCGCCTTAAAACCGTGTTTTTCAAGTTCTTTATAAATGGGTTTCAATTGAACGTATCCTTCTGCTGCAACTTCATCTTCTACAAGCACCAGCGGATAGAAAAACTCATCATTTTGAATGCGTTCGATATAACCTTTTTGACGGTCATTTTCCGGCTCTTTCTCAATGTCGATATAAGTAATTGAAAATGGCTGGTCTTTATATTTTCTTGGTATGGCAGCCTGCAGCCACTCGAATGTATCGATTGAGGAAGGGGCATTTACACAGCTGGCGCAGATCACTTCGGTTCCGTACACTTCAATGGCAATATTGTTCGTCATAAATTTGGACCTCCTGGAAATTCAATAGTGGCTTTTTCTCTCTAATCACATTATAATGATTATAATGAAAGGAGTCGATATAAATGACTGAAGCTTTGTTGGAAGACCAAGTAATGGAAGTCTTAGATAAATTGCGTCCATTCCTTTTACGTGACGGAGGAGACTGCGAACTCGTTGACATAGAAGATGGCATTGTGAAACTTCGTCTGCTTGGAGCATGCGGAAGCTGCCCGAGTTCGACAATTACATTGAAAGCTGGAATTGAACGCGCATTAACGGAGGAAGTTCCTGGCATAGTAGAAGTAGAACAAGTATTTTAAAGCCAAGGGACCTGTTGCGGGTCCCTTTTTCTGTTTATATATTAGGTGAATTAAAGACGGTTACTTGAAGCATACAAGAGTTTATTGATATGATGGTCGAAAGGAAAGGGTGACAGGTAATGGAACAAATAGTCGAAATTACAGAAGCCGCTTCTTTTCAAGTAAAAGAAATGATGCGACATAACGAAGAGGAAGATTCTTTCCTGCGCGTAGCTGTAAAAGGCGGAGGGTGCAGCGGGTTGACGTATGGCATGGGGTTTGAAAAAGAACAAAGTGCCGAAGATGACCGCTATGAACAATTCGGGATTCCCATCCTGATCGCAAAAGAAGATGCTCCGATTCTAAAAGGTACAGTAGTCGATTATAAACAATCGTTGATGGGCGGCGGCTTTACGATTGAAAACCCGAACGCCATCGCTTCATGCGGTTGCGGTACATCATTCCGAACTGCGAAAAAAGCGGGAACGCCTGAGAACTGCTGAGTAAATTAAACGACCAAAAACCTTCTGCTCATATGACATCGGGCAGAAGGTTTTTAGCTGTAAAATGGAGAATAATCTGTTTACTCCAGCTAGTGGAATATATGGTGCTACCCAGTTGAAATCACTAGTTAAAAAGGCTAATATAGAGTGTAGGAGTAAATTGGAAACAACACTAAACAAGCTTACACTGATTTTCCGATTTAAAAAATGACTTGAAGGTGGTTGCGATTAGATTGAAAAGACCGTCAATTTTAGTATTAGGAGCAGGGTACGGTGGTTTGACTACTGTAGTAAACCTGCAGAAAATCATGGGAACAGATGAAGTCGATATCACATTGATCAATAAAAATGAGTACCATTACGAAAGTACATGGCTTCACGAAGCTGCGGCTGGAACGATGACACCTGAACAGGTCCGTTACGATATCAAAGAAGTAATTGATCCTGTCAAAGTGAGATTCGTCCAAGCTACAGTGGAAGCAATCGACGTCGAAGGCAAAAAAGTCCTGACAGATAATGGCGAATTTACATACGATTATATCGTCATTGCGCTTGGCTATGAAGGTGAAACTTTCGGTATAGAAGGATTGGATAAATACGCTTTATCCATTGCGAATGTCAAAGCTGCCCGTTATATCCGGGAGCACATCGAATTCCAATTCGCCACATGGTCAACGGAAGAAGTCAAAGATGACAGCCGTTTGAATATCGTTGTTGGTGGTGCTGGATTCACAGGAATCGAATTCCTTGGTGAACTTGCAAACCGCGTACCTGAACTTTGCAAAGAGTTCGATGTTCCGCGCGAAAAAGTCCGTGTCATCTGTGTGGAAGCTGCTCCAATGGTATTGCCAGGTTTCGATCCCGAGTTGGTCAACTATGCTGTTGGACACCTTGAAGCGAAAGGAATCGAATTCTCTATCGGAACGCCGGTTGTAGAAGCGACTCCAGAAGGCGTCAACATCAAGAAAGGCGATGATGAGTTTGAATTCATCAAAGCCGGTACGGTCGTTTGGGCTGCTGGAGTTCGCGGCAACCGATTGATCGAATCTACACCAATTGAAAATATGCGTGCCCGCGTAAAAGTTGAAAAAGATTTGCGTGCACCAGCTTTCCCGGATGTTTTCATCGTAGGGGATTGCGCATTAATGATCAATGAAGAAACAAACCGTCCATACCCGCCGACAGCACAAATTGCTATGCAGCAAGCTGAAACGGCTGCCGGCAACATCAAAGCGTTGATCCAGGGTGGAACGACTCAGGAGTTTATTCCAGATCTTAAAGGGACTGTCTGTTCTCTTGGCGAAGACGATGCAATTGGCGTTGTATTCGGCAAGAAAGTCACTGGCAAGCGCGCTTCATTCATGAAAAAAATGATCGACAACCGCGCTCTTTATATGGTGGGCGGACCGAAATTGGTCATGAAAAAAGGTAAATTCAACGTATTGTAATAGATGTTCAGAAGTCTCCATAGAGGAGGCTTCTTTTTTATGCAATTTTTGGGGAGATGTATGATTATCCGAAAAAATCAGAAGTGCATTCGGTTAGCTGCTCTATATTATTTAATTTTATACGTTGAAGTAAACCTCTATCTCAAAAGCTTGGCTTCGGATTAATGGCTGTTCGATGGGGGAATCTTACTTTTATTTTAAGAATATTGTGTCTAATTTATGATAAAGTAAATAAATATTGAATGTATGCGCTTTCATTGGATTCTTTCTCTTGCTAGTTATACAGAGCCATGATATATTATCAGAATATTAAAAACAATAGCAGGAGGAGGTGTTCCGGATGAAGAACTTCAAAAAAGTCAAATCAACGAATCAATGCCCTTATTGCGCAGGCCAAGGTTATTTCCAATTGCGTTTGGGCGGGTCGGAAACGTGCTCTTGCTGCTCGGGTTCAGGTAAAAAATAAATTATTGCAAAGACGGTCCAATACATTGAAATCCGCATAGTTATATGCGGATTCTTTTTTTTGTTTAATTGGTTGCCTTGTGTCAATGTGATGAACTCTGCTTACGTGGATTGAAAGGCCCTGATATTTCAGTTAAACTGATTAGAGGAATATCGGAGGTTAGAATCTATATGAATAATTCATTCACTCTCGTTCAATTGATTATTTCAATGCTATTATTTTATGTCATGTTTTTCGGTATCGGATTTTTGTTGAATATGCTGTTGCGTATGACATGGCTTATGGCCATCGTATATCCGATCGTAATTCTCATGGTAGTTGACGATGTCGGCATTTTTGACTATTTTACAAATCCGTCGCAGTCATTTTCTATGTTGGGAGACACAGTCACTACTTTAACCGGAACGGATATAGCAGTTCTGCTGTCAGGATTTGCAGGGGCTATAACAGCCGGTTTTGTCATGAAAGTCCTGCGTAAAATGGGATACCAGATGTTTTAAAGAAAAACCGTACAGCCATTTGGCTGTACGGTTTTTTTCAAAGAATCAGACTGTAGACGATAGCCGAAATCGCAATTCCGGTCAATGCGCCCATAACCACTTCACTGGGTTTATGGCCAAGCAACGTTTTCAATTCCTCAATCTTTTCTTCCTCTTTTTTCTTCGGCCAATTTCTTGTTTCATTCATGAACAATTGAAGGTCTGTCCGCATTTTGTTGATCGTCAATGCTTGCTGTCCCGCCTGAAATCTCACACCGGTGGCATCGTACATCGTGATAACGGCAAACAATGTCGATACGGCAAAAATTGTTGAATCCACACCATGCTCATAGGCAACCGCAGTCGTAAGAGACGTTACGGCTGCAGAATGTGAACTGGGCATGCCGCCTGTGGAGGAGAAGAATTTCCAGTCCAGTTCCCGGGTCACAGCATATTGAATGGGAATTTTTATGAATTGGGCGAAGATGATCGCAAAGAGTGCGATGATTAAAGGGGTATTAGTGAATAATTCCATTGAATTATCAACCTTTCAGATAAAATCTATTGCTCTAGTATATCATACTCTCTTTTTCTCTAAATCACGAAACAATTTCGTCTTCCGAACTACTATGCTTTTGCAATAAATGATAAACTGAAATAGAACAGATACAGAGGAGGAGACATATGAATATATCAGTACACAGCAATGGAAAGAACAATGATGCAGAGATTTTAATCGTCGGCCTCACACGCCATCCTGAAAATACTAAAGGATGGGATGAATTCGCTGAACGATTCGATGGAAAATTACAGGAATGGGTCAAAAATGAATTAAGCTTTGATAAGAAGACAATCATTACATATCCAACTCTAACTGGGGATATTCCGCGCGTAATGTTTATCGGCATGGATGACCGGAAGAAACTGGTTGAAGATGATATTCGTATGGCTTTTGGTCTCGTGGGCAAGGAATTGGCTAAGAAAAAAATCAGGCATGCAGCCATTTATCTTGATTCATTCCAAAACGATGAAATCAGTGCAGAAGATGCCTCATATCTGGCTGTAGAAGGTATAGGCATGGGGATGTACAGCTTTGCGGATTACAAGACTTCTTCTAATGAAACGGAAGTTGAGCTTGGGGACATCACAATCCTGACAGAAGAACCCGCTGAAGATATCGAGGCTGCTGCCCGAATTGGACAGGTTTTCAGTGAATCTGTAAACGAAGCGCGTACTTTGGTCAATATGCCTGGAAACGTTCTGACGGCAACAGCCCTTGCCGATTATGCCCAGGAAATGGGTGAACAATACGGTTTTGAGATGGATATACTAGACAAAGCACAGATGGAAGAATTGGGAATGGGCGCAATTCTTGCGGTTAATCAGGGATCTGTTGAAGAACCACGCTTGATTGTCATGAAATACAAAGCGACTGATTCGTTCGAAGATCCCCTTGCGCTTGTCGGAAAGGGCATCACTTTTGATACAGGCGGCTATTCATTGAAACCAAAAGACGGCATCGTCGGCATGAAAGGCGATATGGGAGGAGCCGCCGCTGTTCTTGGCGCGATGAAAATCATCGGTGAGCTAAAGCCGGCCAAGAACGTTCTTGCGGTTATTGCCTCTACAGACAATATGGTGTCAGGCAATGCATTCAAACCGGATGACGTTATTACTTCGTTGAGCGGCAAAACGATTGAAATCCTGAATACGGATGCGGAAGGGCGTCTTGTCCTGGCGGATTCCGTGACGTATGCGAAACAACTGGGAGCGACACAGATCATTGATATTGCAACGCTGACAGGCGGAGTTATAGTAGCGCTTGGCATGGATAAAACCGGCGCACTTACAAATGACGAGGCGTTTTTCGAAGAATTCCTGGAGGCATCCACAGAAACAGGGGAATTTGTCTGGCGCTTGCCGTTGACGGAAAATGATAAAAAACGGTTGCGTAAGAGCGATGTGGCTGATTTGAATAATTCACCGGGACGAGATGGCCATATGATTTTTGGAGGCGGATTTGTAGGGGAATTTGTTGAAAATACACCGTGGATCCATTTGGACATAGCGGGTACATCGTTTACATCAGCTGCCCATGACCTTGGACCAAAAGGCGGCACAGGGGCTATGGTCAGAACGCTAGCAATGATGGTCGAAAGCCTGGCTGAAGAAAAATAAGATAAGACACAGAAAAAACCTGCAGACTCAATTGTCTGCAGGTTTTTTCATGCTGTCGGGAACTGTCGATTTCTTCAATCATTACGCTCTAGGCGGAGGTTTTTCGCATGGAGCGGCCTAAGCCTTCTCGTCCGCTTCGAAAACCATGTGATTCTTTCACGAAGCTAGCGCAGCGATGCAGGGACAGAGACAGGAGCACGTCTTTGTCCTTCACCGCCTGGCACTTCATTCTGGTTTCAAGCAGAATCAATATGAACACCTTTTTACTTCTATCAATCTATTTCTACAACTTCATTTACGAAAGGCGAACAGAGATATGGAGCAAAACAGCGAAGACTCCCAGGTGACTAAGCGCAGTGCTGAGATCCACTCGGGCGAAGTGGAACGAGCACGAGTTAGCTCAGCGCAAGCCACCAGGAAAGCGGAGCTGTTTTGCGGAATATCGGTTTTCTAGCTTTCTTTCTCAACAAACAGAAAAACCTGCAGACTCAATTGTCTGCAGGTTTTTTATTGTATTTTTTTTTCTTCCTTTGTACAGCAGGTCCCAGATCATCACGAACAGTTTTGTCCGTGACTTTGATGCCTGAGATATAAGCTGCCCGTCCAATCAGATGGCCGCCCACAGGTGCTGTGATGAACAGAAAGGCGATGGCAATGATCAATTGTGTATTGAAAATGCCTTCTATCAGCCAAAAGTGGATAAAGGTACCGGATAGGATTGCCAAAACCCCGAGTGTGGAACTCTTGGAAGCGGCATGAGTACGCGTATAGACATCGGGCAGCCGGACTAATCCAAGCGCAGTAACAGCACTGAAAAGGACACCTGCACTTATAAGAATGATGATGAGGATATTAGCGATTGTTGTCACGATCGAAAATCTCTCCTCTCTCGATGAATTTAGCAAATGCCGCTGTACCGATGAAGGACAGGATACTTAATAAGAGAATGATTTCCAGGAAGAACTCCGTTCCGATTATTAAGGATAGAAGTGCTACGATGGAAACCAGACTGATCCCGATTGCATCCAAAGCTACTACCCGGTCAGCAACTGTAGGTCCTTTAACCAAACGGAATAAAAGGCCCGCAAAAGCTAAACTGATGACAGCAAGAGAAAACCAATAGAACATCATCATGGCCGGCTCACCTCCGCTATGGCTCGTTCGAATGTATTCTTAATGGAAGAAACGGCTTCGTCAATATCTTCAAAATCCAATGCATGGATGTAAAGCCTTTTCTGGTCATCGGAAATTCCTACAACGAGTGTGCCGGGAGTCAATGTGATCAAGGCAGACAGCAATGTCACTTCCCAATCTTCTTTTAATTCAGTTTCCATTTCAAAAATGGCGGGTTTTATATTCATGTTGGGACGAAGGACGATGCGCAATACCTGCAAACTCGACAATGTCAGTTCCTTCAGGAAAAGAATGAGCAGATAGAGCACAGCCCATACACGGGTCAGATACAATCTTCCTTTAAAGAACCGTCGCATCAGAATAATGATTCCCAAACCGACCAAAAAGCCGATGGCGAATCCGGAAGGAGTAAAGGACACCGAAATGAACATCCAAACGATTGCCAGAAAGAAATTCAATAGGATTTGTGAAGACATATCATCTACTCCTTAAATACCGCTTCAATATAAAGCGATGGATTCAGCAGCACTTCAGCAGCATCAGAAACGAATGGCATGAAGAGTTCCGCACCGACTCCGAAAAATACGGTTAAGGCAACCAATATCATCGAAGGAATCAGCATGGCGTGATAAGCTGATTTTTTTAAAGGCTTTGTTTCTACGGGCTCACCCCAGAAAGCATAGATGAAAATACGTACAGCGCTTAACAGCACAATGAGGCTGGTCGCAAGTATGACGATGCTGCCCCAGAAATGGGGGCCTTCAAAGCCACCCTGGACAATTAATAATTTACCCGGAAATCCGCTTAAAGGAGGGATTCCGGCAAGGCCGAATGCCGCCACCAGGTATGTCCAGCCGAGCACCGGATAGGTTTTGATCAATCCGCCCATTTTTCGCAGATTGGAAGTTCCAAAAAGAACCGCCACGATGCCAACGAGTAAAAACAAGGCTGCTTTGATCATCATGTCATGGATCAGATAAAGAATCGAACCTTGGACACCGGATTCGTTCATCTGGGAAACACCGAACAGAATGACGCCGACAGCAATGATGATATTATAAATAATGATTTTTTTAACGTCAAAGTATGCCAGTGCGCCGACACAACCTGCGAGAATCGTCAGTATTGCGATGATGGCCAATAGTTCATGTGTAAAGCCGATATTCATCGTAAAAAACAGCGTGTATGTACGCATGATGGCATAGACACCAACTTTTGTCAGCAGGGCTCCAAACAGTGCCAGAACAGGCAGGGGAGGTGCATGATAAGAAGCTGGAAGCCAGAAGTATAATGGGAATATCGCGGCCTTGAAACCGAATACAACCAGAAACAGTACTGCAATGACGGTCAAAATACCAGTGTTATCAATTTGCGGAATTTTGACTGCAAGATCCGCCATATTCAACGTGCCTGTCACCGAGTAGAGGAAAGCGACAGCAGCTACAAATAGAGCAGATGAAATGATATTGACCAACAAGTACTTGATGGATTCACGAAGTTGCTGACGCTCTCCGCCGTGGACGATCAGCGCATATGAAGCCATCAATAGAACTTCTACAAAAACGAATAAGTTGAAAATATCTCCTGTTGTGAAAGCTCCATTGACACCCGTCATCAGAAACAGAACTGCCGGGTAATAGAACGATTGTTCACGTCTTAAGCCGATGGTAGGGAAGCTGTAGATGACGATAAACAAAACAATCAATGAAGTGGTGACAACCAGCATGGCGGAAAACAGATCGGACACCATTGAGATGCCAAATGGCGCATCCCAGCTGCCGAGCGTAACCACCTGGATGCCGTCAGTATAAACTTTAGCTAAGAGAAACATGGCTGAAACCAATGTTGCGATAGTACCGAATAGAGCAACCAGGCGCTGCATTTTAATCTTATTCGGGAAGAGCAGCAGGACTGCAGCAATAATCAGCGGAATGATGATCGGGAACAATAATAGATTACTCATGGTCTTCAGTTCCTTTCAACAATTCCATATTGTCCGTCCCGAGCTCCTGATACGCACGGTAGGCAACAACCAGAAAAAAAGATGTAACAGCAAACGAAATAACGATCGCTGTCAGAATCAAAGCTTGAGGCAATGGGTCTGCATAATCCGAAACAGTCACTCCGTCCGCAACAACCGGAGGAGCCTCTCCGCCCAGGCCGCCCATAGTCAGTAAGAGCAGATGGGCACCGTGGCTGAGGAGGCCGGTTCCAATGATGATGCGGATTAAACTTTTTGAAAGCATTAAGTAAACAGCTGCCATGAACAGAAACCCGATGACAACCGACATGATAATTTCCATTATTCATCCTCTCCAATCGTTTGAATAATGGTCATCGTAACTCCAACAACAACCAAATAGACTCCTGCGTCAAACAGCATCGCTGAATGCAGGGAAGTTTTGCCAAACAGCGGCAAATCGAAATAATCATAAGCATGTGTAAAAAATGGAACATCGAATAGGATTGAAGCGGCGGCTGTCGCAATCGCCAATAACAGACCAACCGATGTCATGATAACATAATTGACCGGCACGATTTTTTTTACTGTTTTTATTCCGAAAGCGAGCATTAACAGTACAATAGCGCTCGCTGTCAGCAAGCCACCGACAAAGCCACCACCCGGCGTGTAATGCCCGGCGAAAAAGATGTGGACAGCAAACATGAGAATGATGAAGGTTACGACTTTCGTAACGGTTTGGAGCATGACATCATTTGTTTTCATGCTGACCCTCCTTTTTCGTAAGCCGCAGCTTAATCAAAGTAATGATGCCTATACCGGCGATTCCCAGAACACCGATTTCAAATAATGTATCAAATCCTCGGTAATCGACGAGGATTACGTTAACGATATTTCCGCCGCCCGCTTCCGTATATACCGTTTCTTTATAGAATTCGGAAATGGAAGGAAGAGCTTTTCCAGAATGCGCCGCCAATGCAACAAGTGTCATGGTAACGCCGACACCAAGAGCGATGACGGCATTGCCGAGACGGAAGCGCATGCGTTCTTCCTGCCTGCTGATCTGCGGCAGGTGATAGAAAGCCAACAGGAACAGTGCAACGGAAATTGTTTCAATGACCAATTGGGTCAAGGCCAAATCCGGTGCCCGGAAAATGACGAAGAAGAGGGCCACCGAATACCCGACCGCGCCAAGTGCGATGATACCGGTGAGTCGGGATTTTGAAAACAGGATTGTTAATGTCGAACCGACCAAAGCCAGCAAGATGACTATTTCATATAATCCGACTGGAGCCAGGTTATTCATATCGACAGCAAAAGCTTCATTCAAAACGAATGTGCCCAGGACAATGACGATAAGGAAACTGAACATATAGACGAGGTACGAGCGGATAAATCCGGTCATGTAAATTCTCGAGAACCGGTTGGCTCCCGTATCGCTCAGGAACATTAAATTATCGTACAACCGATTCAAGGTAAATGTTTCTGGATACAGATCATAACTCTTCTGCCATTTGCGCAGCGTCCAGAACATCAGGAAGCCGACGGCAAAAATACCGATAGTCATAAAGAATTCCGGTTCGAAACCATGCCAGTACGCAACATGCACATCTACTTCCTCAGGTGAATCATAGAGGAAAGGCTGAATGGCTGCGACAGCCGGTTTCACGAGCCAGTCACCAACGGTATTCGGAATGATAAAGATGACTAATACCAAGACGGCAAGAAAAGCAGGTGAAATGAGCATACCGAATGGAGCTTCATGAGCAGCTTTAGGCAACTCTTCCGGTTTATGTTTGCCGGCAAATGTATGGAAAACAAAATAGAAGCTGTAGATAAATGTGAATACGGAACCGATCCAGGCAAGCACAGGGAATAAAATACCCCAGGTTTCAAACTGGAACATATCGAATTCCGTTAAAGTCACCATCGCAGTCAGGAACATTTCCTTGCTGAGAAAACCGCCGAATGGAGGCAGACCAGCCATGGAGAACGATCCGATCATGGCAATGGTGAAACTGATCGGCATCAAGCTCATCAATCCGCCGAGTTTCCGGATATCACGTGTACCGGTTTCATGATCAATTATTCCAGCGACCATAAACAGGCTGCCTTTAAAGACTGCATGATTGATCAGATGGAAAATCGCGGCAAATCCCGCGTATTTGAAATAAGTGTCTGCGGCGCCATCAACATGAAAAGCCAATGCGGCTGCACCGAGCAGGGACATGATCAGTCCCAGCTGTGAAACGGTCGAAAACGCCAGGATTCCTTTCAGGTCTTTTTGTTTCAGCGCCCAGAAAGATGCCCAGATCATTGTAAACAAACCGACGCCGGCAACAAGCCACACCCAAGTGCTCGATACGGCAAATATCGGTGTAAAGCGTGCCACCAGATACAAGCCGGCTTTGACCATCGTCGCAGAATGCAGATAAGCGCTGACCGGAGTCGGCGCTTCCATTGCATCCGGCAACCAGATGTAGAACGGGAACTGGGCGGATTTAGTAAATGCACCGAGCAGGATCAACACGAGCGCCCAGATGAAAAAGTCATGGCCGGCGATTTGCGGTGCCAGCACTATCAATTCCCGGATCGAATAAGTATCGCCCATGATGCCCAGCAAGATAAAGCCACCGAGCATCATTAATCCACCGAAAACAGTGATCATCATTGATTTTAAGGCGCCGAATCTTGAACGGTCGCGCGTATACCAATAACCGATCAGCAGGAACGAAGAAATGGAAGTCAATTCCCAGAACAGGTAAAGCGAGATCAAATGGTCAGACTGAACAACCCCGAGCATCGCTGTCATGAACATCAGGAGATAGACATAGAAATTATGTAATTGTTCGCGGTGCTTATCCAGATAGAAGATGGAATAGAGCACAACCAAAGCTCCGATGCCCGTGATAAGCAATGAAAATAACAGACTTAATCCGTCGATATAAGCGATGAATGCAATATCAAGCGAAGGGATCCATTGCAGTTCGGACACACGATTGCCGCCTTCTGCAATTGTGGGTAGCAAGGTGGAGTAATAGATGAATAATGCTGCAGGGACCAGCAGGACAAACCAGCCCGTATGGATCTGTCCGACTTTCTTGTAAAGCAGCGGAATGAAAAGAGCTGCGATTATGGGCAGAAAAATTAAGAATATAAGTGACAAAAGAATCCTCCTTTCGGGCATAAACATGATGAGTTGCTAAAAAAATTATAACGTAAAACCAGCGGCTTTGCATTGATAGGCGTTTATTTAAAAGGAAACAGAGTCATTTTCATTGGTTTATAAAGATAGGAAGAAACTCTATAAAAAAACCGAAAATATTTTATAGAGAAATCAATTTTT
>CAZGMW010000001.1:18094-31175 GCA_964526895.1 uncultured Planococcus sp.
TGAAATGAGTGATTTAAGTTTAAAGTTCTCTTTTCATTTATTACATTGCTTTCATTTCCTGCTCCAAAAGTACGTCTTCGAAATCCTGATCAGGTTTTGCCAGCGTATATCTCAAGAACACAAATGCCAATACGAACAGCACCCCTGTTACGAGGAAGACCGATGAAATTCCGATAAAGCCACTGACAATCCCCCCGAACACAGGACCGATAATGTTCCCCAAAAAACGGAAACTGGTGTTGTAACCCATGATTTCCCCTTGTATTTCAATCGGTGCTTCACGGCGCATCAGAGCTGTAGTCGTCGGAATCATTCCGCCGACCGCAATGCCGAACAGCAGCCGGAGTCCTATCAATTGCCACAGCTCAGTCACAAAAGCCTGCGGCACGATGAACAGAAACGACAGCAATAAAAGAAAACCGAGTACTTTCTCATATCCGATAGTATCTCCGAGACGTCCCCACCGGCGTGCGAACAGCAGGTTTCCAACACCTGCAGCGCTGAAAGTTACACCGGCTAAAAACGCCACCTGGGAACTGTCTGGTGCCAGCTCAGCAACATATAGAGACAATAAGGGCTGGATACTGAAGTTGCCGATTTGGATCAGGGAAGTGATGATCATCACGTTGATCAATAAACGATGGTGTAGAATTCCTTGGATGATAGTTTTACGCGCATAGACATGAGCATCTTTATTGGCTGTTTTTTTGATTTCCTTGATGCCGAATGCGACGAGCGCGGCAGCAATCCCGATAACAATAGCTGTGATGATGAATGTATAGTCGAAACCGAAGGAATCTGCCATGAGTCCGCCGATAACCGGTCCGAACAACGTGCCTGACACGCTGCCCATTTGTAAAGTGCCGAGCGTCTTGCCGGCTATTTCCTTCGGAGTCTGCGTGCTGACAAATGCCAGTGAAGTCGGGATGAACCCGGTTACAATTCCCATGAACAACCTGATCATGAATAATTCATGAACGGTATCCGCAGCGCCCATCAAATAGATGCTGATGGCGATGCCGAAGCCGTTGATGATCAGTATCGGCTTATAGCCGTAGCGGTCGGCGATGCGTCCCCAAACAGGGGACATGAAGAGAGCTGCGACGAATGTAACGCCGAACACCAAGCCGGCCCAGCGCTGTACATAGTCATCCGTAAAGTCCCCGAGTGATTCGATATATAAAGATAAAAAAGGCATGATCATCGTCGTGCTTCCTGCAACGAGGAAGTTTGTGAACATGATGATCATGAAATTTCTTTTTTGCACATCCATAACGGATACCTTCTTTCTGAAACGTGCATCTTCTTCCATTATATATTATTTCGTCACTCGAAAAAAGAAAGATAAATTACCAGTGAATTCCGAAATCTATTATGCTAGAATAAAGCGGGGTGAATGCAAAATGAAAAAATTATTGATGCCGTTTTTATTGACATCGGCTTTATTGGCCGCATGCGGTACACAAGAAGCGGATAACGAACCGATAGAAAATGAAGCTACAGACATTTCCGAATCAACAGTAGAATATCCTCAATTGACGGATGAAGTTGCAGAAAACGAAGCTTTAGTCGAAATGCACACATCCATGGGTACCATCAAAATAAAACTGTTTCCGGAACTCGCTCCAAAAGCAGTCGAAAACTTCCTGACTCATGCAAAAGATGGTTATTACGATGGCGTGATCTTCCACCGGGTCATCGAGGATTTCATGATTCAAACAGGAGATCCTGAAGGAACGGGACGCGGAGGCGAAAGTATTTACGGCGAAGGCTTTGAAGACGAGATTTCTGATCAGCTTTATAATTTCCGTGGTGCTCTATCTATGGCGAACGCAGGCCCTGGTACAAACGGCAGTCAATTTTTCATCGTACAGCTGCCTGTATTGCCGGAACAAGGCATGCCACCTGCAGAGTACCCCGAAGAAGTCCGGGAAGAATATGCTGAAAATGGCGGCACACCATGGCTTGACGGGAAGCATACGGTATTTGGGCATGTAGTCGAAGGCATGGACATTGTCGACGCTATCGCTGAAGTTGAAGTGGGTCCGGCAGATCGCCCCGTAGAAGCAGTGGTAATTGAATCGATTGATATCTTGCAGGAATAGAAAAAAGGAAGATCCAACTCGGATCTTCCTTTTTTTAATCTTTGGATGTCATCTTACCCCAGTGCTTTAATTATGCGGGCAACTCCGTCTTCTATGACGGAAGGGGGACATGCCACATTCAAGCGAAGAAACCCTGTGCCGGCTTCTCCGTATTTCGACCCTGGTTCAAGTGCGACTTTCCCTGCATGCAAAAGCTTCTCCATTATTTCGGATTCTTCCATACCGAGACCTCGGCAATCAAGCCACATCAGATAAGTGGCATCCGGCTTCGGTACTTTGATTGCAGGAATGGCAGCATTCAGCTGTTCGATCACATAGTCCATATTGGAAGATAAAATTTCCAATAACTCATCCAGCCACGCCTCGCCTTCTTCATATGCCGCTTGTAAAGCGACAGGGACGAATGCATTCATCATCCCGGTGCCGTGGGCGGCTGCATGATTTTCGAGACGCAATCTCTTTTTCGGATCAGTCACAATGAGCATCGATGCTTGTATTCCGGCAAGATTAAAAGTCTTTGTCGGCGCGATGCAAGTGAAAATGCGGTGAGCCTGATCACCGGCGAGTTTCGCCAGTGGAATATGCCGGTTCGGTTTTAATACCAGATCAGAATGGATTTCATCTGAAATAATCAGCACGTCATGCTTTTCAGCCAAGCGAAGGATTTCCTTCATTTCATCTTCTGTCCATACCTTTCCGCCAGGATTATGCGGATGGCAAAAAATAAAAATGGAAGCTTTTGCGAACTTTTCTTCCAAGTCTTCGAAGTCGAATCGAAACTCGCCGTCTTGCTCGGCCAATTCACTGTATAGGACTTTCCTGCCTTGATTTTCTGGAATCGAGAAGAAGGGCGGGTATACCGGCGGAGTCACGACCACCGAATCGCCAGGATTTGTAAACACCTGCAAAATTGCTGCAATTGCCGGAATTACCCCTGATTGAAATATGATTTCCTGTTCCTCGATAACCCAGTCGTTGCGTCTGGCCTGCCAGGCTGCAATCGCTTTTTTGCTGTCGTCATCAACAAAGGTATATCCAAGAATCGGATGCTCGAGCCTCTTTTTCAAAGCTTCTATAACAGGGGGAGGAGCAGGGAAATCCATATCTGCGACCCAGAGTGGCAGAATGTCTGATGCATCTTCCACATCATAAAGCATTTCCATCATATCCCATTTGACTGAGCGGGTTTTTCTGCGTTCATGGACCTCTTCGAATAAACTCAACACAATCTCCTCTTTTCTATAAAGGTTTCTATGATATTATAGCTGTTAGCACAAGAGAATGTTAGGTGGAAAACTTATGGGAATCGATGAAATGAACCAGCGGGCTGGAATAATAATGGAAGAATGGGATCCGTTTTCCATCGGTAGCAGCAAATACGCATCTGAAATTATTGCTGTCATCGCTAAGCTGCAGGTGCTTGACGATCCCAGCAGTCTGGCCAAACAAATTCGCACTATTTATCAAGTTTCATATGGGCTTTGGATTCCGCTGGAAAAATGTGTCGCATTGTCTTATAAACTATTGGCATTGAAATTCGAAGCTAAAAGCATTGTATAAACGAAAAAAGAGTTTCCGGTCTGTAACAACCGGAAACTCTTTTTTATTGTCCGACAGGTTCCATTCCGTCAAGCAGATTGGAGGCGGGAACTTCAAGTGCATTCGAAAGTTTCATGATAGTCTGTACGGACGGGATTTCTTCCCCTGTTTCGTACGAGTGAAGGCGGGCCACACCTACTCGTGTTTTTAAGGCAAGATCGTCAAGGGACAAATTCCGCTCTTCACGCAGAAACTTCAATTGGGCGTGTAAATCTTTACGCATAATCATACACTCCTTTTTAAATGGTACTTTCTTCTAATTTAAGCATATCACAGTTTAACTGTTTCGTTTTGCGAAATTATGACATTTTGCGAACAGTTTTTAGGAATTGAAAATGTCGATGATTCCACGAATGAACACAACAATAATGGCGATGGGTGCCACATATCTGAGAAGCACACGCCAAATGTCCACCAGCCTTTTTTGTTCATTCATTTCAGCATGAGCGTCTGCTTTAGTCAGCACATAACCGGCAAATAATGATATGAACAATGCGCCCAGCGGTAAACCGATCCGGCTGGTCAAAATATCCATGAAGTCAAAGAAAGTGTAGCCGAAGAAAATGGTATCTGAGAATACACCGTAAGACAATGCGCTCGGAATTCCGACGATGAAAATCGCCAAGCCGGCTAGCCATGAAATTTTGCCGCGTCGATCGTATTTATCCTTAACGGCAATCGATACTGTGATTTCCAACATGGAAATGGAAGAAGTCAAAGTTGCGAAAAGAAGCAGGATGAAAAACAAGATGATCAGGAACTGGCCCATAAATAACTCGTTAAAAATGGCAGGCAATATGATAAACACCAAGCCGGGTCCCTGATCCGGCAAATAATCCAAAGCGAATACAGCAGGGAAGATGATGAGTCCCGCCATGATTGATATGACAATATTTAATGTCACTACGCTCACAGCGGAGCGGCCTAGATTTTCAGTTTTCGGCAAGTAGGATGCATAAGTAATCATCCCGGCAACACCAACACTTAGTGAGAAGAACGCCTGTCCAAGTGCAATCAATGCCGTCTCAAAGTTAAAGAAAGACCAGTCCGGCACGAACATGAAGCGTACGCCTTCCATCGCACCGTCAAGCGTCAGCGACCGGATCATCAAAATGACAAAGAAAATAAGCAATGCCGGCATCATGATTTTGCTGGCACGTTCAATCCCGGATTTGATGCCGCCGTGTACGATCCATACAGTCAATAGCATGAAGGCTGCCTGCGCGATCAACACTTCCCAAGGATTAGCAATAATGGAGGTGAATAGTTCACCGAAACCACTGTCGCTGTAATCGGAAAGCTGGAAGAGAATTGCACGTACCAGATATGACAAAATCCAGCCTCCAACAACACTGTAGAAAGAAAGAATTAAAAATGCAAAAACGAACCCCGACCATCCGATCAGGAACCATGGCTTTCCTGGAGCCTGTTTTTTAAGTCCTGTAACAGCATCGGCCTGGCCGCGCCGGCCGATAACGAATTCTGCGAGCAGAATCGGTAATCCGATGAATATAGTGCTGATGATGAATAATAATATAAATACACTGCCGCCGTTAGCACCCGTTTCATAAGGGAATTTCCAGATTGCTCCCAGCCCGATGGCACTGCCGGCGGCTGCCAGGATAAATCCGAGTTTCGATGTCCATTGCTCACGTTTCTCCATTGTCCTCACTCCTATATCAATTAGATTTTTTCATTCTACACGAGCAAACTGCAAAAAAATAGATAAATTTGAAACTTCACTGATTTGGTAGCGTATAATAAACATATAAAGGAATTGATTGAATATTTGATTATCAAAGGAGTCCTCCAAATGTATACTGATGATTTATTAAATAAAGCAAAAGCGGGTGACCGGCAGGCGTTATTGTCCTGGATGGGGAACTATCATACGTTGATTGCGGGTTTAGCCTATCAGGCTGGAATTCCTAAAGAGAAAATCAGGAAATTTCAACTCGATTTGGTTGAAGAACTGGGTCAAAGGATCGGGTCGATTGACCATCACAACGCTGAAGATAAAATAATGGAATCAGCCATTCATCTGTTCAAGAAGAAGCAAGCGGAGACCGTTCAGCATCAAGACGAACTTTCATTTAAATTTGAAGAAGACGAAGAAACACATAAAGCGATTCAGCGATTGCCGCTGCAGGAAAAACTGGTTCTCATCCTGTTTCAATTCCATGGCAGAAATCCGTCCGCCATTGCTGATATTCTGGGGGAGTCTGAAGCATCTATTGAATCGGCACTCGCAGCTGCATCAGCTGAACTTGAAAAGAACCTTGCTTTAATGGGAAAAGGTGATATTCAAAAACGGCTGGACTTTTTGTCGAAATCCTATAATCGCATAGAGTTCGATGACGAGGAATCTATACAGGTAGAAATGCTGGAAGAAGCTCCTCAAGAAGAGGAACCGGCTAATGATTCAAAGACAGAGGAAAAAATGCCTGTAAACAGAAAAACCTTTGCGACATTGGCTGGCGCAAGTCTATTCCTGTCAGCGGTAATTGGTGCATCTTTTCTTTTCAATGATCAGCCTGACGAAATCCCACAGACCGCTGCAGAAGAAGGTGAAGAAGAGAACCCGACAATTGTAACCAAAGCAATGGTCGAAAAGTGGGAAAGAGAGTATGAAGAGATCCGCCAATCTGCACCGGACCTTCTCGGTCTAAACGCCGAGACATTTGACCAGCTGGAGTATGTCAAAAAAGCTGATGCACTAAAAGAAAGAACCTTCAGCCGACAGAAGGTGAAACAGCTAAAGGACGATCCTGAGCGCATGCAGGAACAGGTCGATGTTTTGATGCTGAACATTCACACCCCGAAAGGCATGCTGGATTCCGTAGCCGATTATAAACTTTTAACTTCGGAGACTGGTAAATTTCTGCAGATTTATACAGAAAAGACGGATGAATTGATGGCAGTTGCTGATGGTTTATTGAAAGAATATCAGAAAGAATTGCTGGCCGCTGAAGTGAATGGCGAGCTGTCACCTGAAAAACTGGTCAATAGCCGAGGAGATTATCCGGCTGCAATTGAAGATTTGACATCTGCTTTAAGCGAATACACTTTTCGCTACACAGTCCACCCCAATGAAGATCGTTTCAGAACGATGCGTGACATAACTAAATTTTATGAAACGCATCCATTTAGTTCGGATATGCTGTCCATGCAATATTTGGATGTCCTATGGAACACACCGGTGTTCGATGACACAGGCATGTTATGGCCAATTGAACAATTGCCGCAAGCGATCATTTCCATGTCGACATTTCTCAGTGATCCCATGGCAGACCCGGCTTTGAAAGAAAACGTCGAACCACAATTGATACATGCCTTCTTTACACTTTTGAAAGGGGACGAAGATAATGAAATCTTTGACCGCAATGGAGTTGTAAAAGAAGAGATACAAACGGTATGGGAAAGCTTGCTGCAATTCAACAGCAACCCTGTGACATTTATGATGTTGCCAATTCTGGATGAATTCGAAGAAAGTGGCTGGAAAGAGTCGGCGCATTACGAACAACTCGCCTACGGGGATATTCTTCATGCAATCGCAATGGAAAATAACGGTGAATTGGCTGAGAAATTGCCGAACGGCGATTTGGAAATAGAGTCAGCATCACTTGTGTTGGAAGATTACGATTACAGCGATATCAAACCTTTATATGAGAAATTTTCAGCGACGCATGATCTTCAACTTCTGTCCGGCAGCGAACCAATGGAAACCATCAAATTGTATTATTACGCCAATAAACTCGAGGATATAGAAACGATGTGGCATCTGACAGCTGATGACGAACTCAAACCTTCTCTGGAGGACTACATCAAAAAATGGAGGAAACGACCTGAATTAACTGAATCGATGCGAAACATTGAAATATTCGAAGACAATCTGCACCGCCAGGGCAGAAAATTATATCTTATGGCTTTTGGTGAGAATATAGCGGTCAGCAGTAATTACGGATATATGGAAAATAATCTGATGCTCGTAACTGAAAAAGACAAGATCTGGCTGATGCAGCACCAGCTGGATGAGCATTATGCCAAAGAAGAAAATTTCGAAACCTACGACGCAAACGTTCGAAACTATTATCAGGACCTATTGGATAATGGCAGCATGGATTCAGTTCATTTGGCTACCCCTGCTGAAATTGCTGGAGTGTTCCTTTTGGCTCTGGAAAAAGAAGACCTTAAAACGATGCGGTTGATGGTGAATGAAATGGACGATTCCATCAGTGATGAAGAATTTAAAGAACGGTGGTTGAGTGGCCATCTCACTGGCTATTCCGAGATGACCGGCATTTCTTTCACGGCAGACATCTTTAATATGGGGGTTTCTGGAGTAAGAGGTGGCGTAAATATTATCAACAAGTCTGATTCAATGGAAGATATACGCTATATGCAAATGGAAAAAGTAGAGGATTCCTGGATGATTGGAGATATGTTCGGTTATTAGTTTTACGCAGCCCCCCTTATCTGTGCTATAATATACAGATGCCAATAGGTGTATAGGATAATTCAGATAAGACTAGGAGCGGGTAGAACATGACAAAAACATATCAAACAGGTGACACAGTAGCAGGTAAAGTAACAGGAATCCAGCCGTACGGCGCTTTCGTAGCACTTGACGAGCAGACTCAAGGATTGGTCCACATCTCAGAAATCACTCACGGTTACGTAAAAGAAGTAAGTGAGTATTTGTCAGTTGGACAGGAAGTTGATGTTAAAGTTTTGGAAGTTGATGAAAAATCGAAAAAAATCAGCCTTTCAATCCGTGCACTGCAGGAGCAGCCACCAGCAGCTCAGCGCACAGAAAAACCGAAACAATCACTTCAGTCTCACGTGAACGAAAACGATTCAGAAGGATTCAACTCGTTGAAAGACAAAATGCAAGAGTGGATCAAGCGTTCTGGACAGTAAGTAAGAAAAGCGACGGCGCCCGTTAAGCTGGGCCGCTGGAGTCTGGACAGTAAGAAAAGCGACAGCGCCCGTTAAGCTCTGAAAGGCATAAGACGGAATAGCGAAGCGGCATCTTTTCAGCCGCATAGCTAGGCCGGCTTATGACCCGAAGAGCTGGGCCGCTGGAGTCTGGACAGTAAGAAAAGCGAAAAAATAAAAAAATGAAGGACAGACTCACGTCTGCCCTTCATTTTTTTTTATTTTTCTTAATCGGTACTGCAAATTCTGCCTGCTCATACCCAGAGCCGCCGCCGCTTTGGTGACATTTCCGTTATGCAGATCCATCGCTTTTTGCAAGTAGTAAATTTCAGCTTCAAACAAGTATTCTTCCAATGGAAGCAACTCTTTAGTAGATTGGACAATAAAATCTTCCGGCTGCAACGTGCCGGTTTTCTCGGTTTTTAACTTGAAATGATAAGGCAGAAGGTCCACGCCGACAATTTCTTCTGTCGTCAGCAGGGAAGTGATTTCGTCCAGCAGCAATTCAAGCTCTTTCAGATTGCCGGGCCAATCGTAGGAAAGCAGCAGATTTTCAACGCCTTCATCAACCCGGTTCACGACAGAGCCGAACTTCATCCGATGCCTGGAAAAATAGTCTTTGACGAATGGTAGAATGTCTTCTTTTCGTCTGCGGAGCGGCTGTATCGGAATCGCCATAGCAGAAAAGAAGTAATATAATTCCTTCAAAAGTTTTTGCCCTGATATCAATTCGACAGGATCTTCTCCGACACTGGCGATGAAATAAATATCGCTCCCTGAATGCTCTTGGACCATTTCAAGAAGTTTCCATTGCATCGGAAAAGTCAGCATATCGATTCTTTCGCAATAAACTGTACCGCCTGATTTGTTTTTCATTTCATCAGACATCTGTTCGATCGAATCAATCGTTGTGCCGTGGGAAAAAAGAATCGACATCTCTTCTGATCCGTCAGCATTTGCCCGGTGGATTGCTTCGGCTATCAGTTCTTTGCCTGTACCTGATTCCCCGACCAGCAAAACAGGGAGTTTTGTTGAAGCCGCTTTCTCAGCTGTGGCGATCACTTTTTTCATACTGGCTGACACAGCGGTGATGCTGTTGAAAGTGATAGGTTCTTCGTATTTCTTCAAAGGCTGATAAACCACTCTTTCCAAAGTCGTGACATCCCGTGCCAACTCAATGGCTCCTAGCAAAATTCCATTTTCTGTAACAGGATAAGTATCATTGATCGTCGTTATTTCCTGGCCTTTCCTGTTCCAATAAGTTTGTTTTGAATTCAGTACAGGGGATCCACTCTGCAAAACTTTTAGCAATGTGCTTTCCTCCTGGTCGAATCGGAACATTTCCAGCAATGACCGGTCAGCCAACTCCTCGAAATCGAACCCTTCGATATCTTTCATCTTTTTATTGTATAAAATGGTTTTCCCTTTCGTATCCACGGCATGCACACCTACTGCTACATGCTCTGAAGCGAATTTAAAAAAAGGATTGAGATCCACTTTTACTTGCTTCATGATTAGCCACCTCAAAAGTTTTTTAATATTTTAAATGAAAACACTTGAATTATGCAGAGATCTTTTGCATTATTATAAGTGGAAACGCTTTATAAGTGCAAATTATTTTTGCGCTTAAAACATATTCAAGGAGGATTTATCTATGATTCCCTACAAACACGAACCATTCACAGATTTCTCGATCGACAAGAACCGCAGCGATTATTTGGAAGGCTTGAAAACTGTCGAGGCTTATCTTGGCCAGGACTATCCATTGATCATCGGTGGAGAACGAGTGACTACTGAGGACAAAATTGTTTCATTCAACCCGGCAAATAAAGAAGAAATTATTGGCCGCGTTTCAAAATCTAATAAAGAATTGGCTGAAAAAGCAATGCAATCTGCAGATGAAGCCTTCAAAACATGGAAAAAAGTGAAACCGGAAATTCGTGCTGATGTATTGTTCAGAGCAGCAGCGATAATTCGCCGCCGCAAACATGAATTCTCTGCATTATTAACAAAAGAAGCAGGGAAGCCATGGAATGAAGCTGATGCAGATACTGCAGAAGCAATCGACTTCCTTGAATATTACGGTCGCCAGATGCTTAAGATGAAAGACGGCATGCCGATGGAAAGCCGTCCAGGCGAATACAACCGTTACGATTATATCCCTCTTGGAGTAGGCGTTGTCATCTCTCCTTGGAACTTTGCATTTGCCATCATGGCAGGTACAACAGTTGCAGCTATGGTTGCCGGAAACACGGTTCTATTGAAACCGGCATCGACAACTCCGGTTGTAGCATACAAATTCATCGAAGTTCTGGAAGAAGCGGGCATGCCAAAAGGCGTCGTCAACTATATTCCAGGGCCAGGAGCTGAAGTGGGCGACTACCTTGTAGACCACCCGAACACACGCTTTATTTCATTCACGGGTTCTAAAGAAGTCGGTCTCCGCATTGCGGAACGTTCTTCTAAAGTGAATGAAGGACAGATATGGATGAAACGCCTGATTGCTGAAATGGGCGGCAAAAACACTATGGTCATCGATTCAGATGGAGACCTTGAGCTTGCAGCGCAGGCTATCGTGAAATCTGCATTCGGCTTCAGTGGGCAAAAATGTTCTGCCGGATCCCGTGCAGTTATCGTCGAAGATGCTTATGATCAAGTTCTTGAGCGCGTTATCGAATTGACGAAAGAATTGACAATCGGTAACCCGGATGATCAAAACAATTATATGGGACCGGTTATTGACGGCAACTCTTATAAAAAAATCATGGATTATATCGAAATCGGTAAAGGCGAAGGCCGCCTGGTTGCAGGTGGAGACGGCGACGATTCAACAGGTTTCTTCGTAAACCCGACAGTTTTCGCTGATCTTGATCCGAAAGCCCGCATCATGCAGGAAGAAATTTTCGGACCGGTTGTCGGTTTGATGAAAGCAAAAGATTTCAAAGAAGCGATTGCAATCGCCAACAACACTGAATACGGTTTGACTGGCGGAGTTGTAACGAATAACCGTTACCACATCGAGTATGCTCGTGAAGAATTCCATGTCGGTAACCTTTACTTTAACCGCGGCTGCACAGGCGCAATCGTAGGTTACCAATCATTCGGCGGATTCAATATGTCCGGAACTGACTCCAAAGCGGGCGGACCGGATTACATCGCGCTTCACATGCAAGCAAAAACAACATCTGAAATGTTCTAAAAAGTATTAAACGCTCGTAAATATAAAGGAGAAGGCAGACTGAAAGTCTGCCTTTTTCAAAAGGAGGAATTTTCAATGACGAAAACTCAGGATATTATTCAGCAAACAGAAAAATACGGTGCACCAAACTATCATCCACTGCCGATCGTTATCGCAGAAGCAGAAGGTGTTTGGGTAAAAGATCCAGAAGGCAATAAGTTCATGGATATGCTATCGGCTTATTCAGCTGTAAACCAGGGACATCGCCATCCGAAGATCATTCAGGCCCTCAAAGACCAAGCTGATCGCGTGACGTTGACTTCACGTGCGTTCCACAACGATATGCTTGCACCTTGGTACGAAATGATTTGTAAAGTTTCAGGAAAAGAAATGGCATTGCCAATGAACACCGGTGCTGAAGCAGTGGAAACAGCTGTAAAAGCTGCGCGCCGCTGGGCATACGATGTTAAAGGTGTAGAAGAAAACAAAGCTGAAATCATTGCTTGCGAAGGAAACTTCCATGGCCGCACAATGACCGCTGTTTCATTGTCTTCAGATCCTGAATACCGTAGAGGTTTCGGACCGATGCTTCCAGGCATCAATATTGTTCCTTTCGGCGATTTGGAAGCTTTGAAAAATGCTATTACTCCGAACACAGCTGCATTCCTGGTTGAACCGATCCAAGGCGAAGCAGGAATCATCATTCCGCCGCCAGGTTTCCTTAAAGCTGCAAGAGAACTTTGCCGTGAAAACAATGTGTTATTCATTGCAGATGAAATCCAGGCAGGCCTTGCACGTACTGGTAAAATGTTCGCTTGTGAATGGGAAGACGTTAACCCCGACATGTATATCCTTGGTAAAGCATTAGGAGGCGGCGTATTCCCGATTTCTTGTGTGGTAGCTGACAACGAAGTGCTGGGTGTATTCAATCCAGGTTCACATGGTTCAACATTCGGAGGAAATCCATTGGCATGCGCAGTATCTATCGCTTCTATTGAAGTTTTACAAGATGAAAAACTTGCAGATCGTTCACAGGAACTTGGCGAATACTTCATGAACCAATTGAAAGAACTTTCACATCCTTCTATTAAAGAAGTGCGTGGACGCGGATTGTTCATCGGGATGGAACTGAATGAAGCGGCTCGTCCTTACTGTGAAGAATTGAAAGAACTTGGTTTATTGTGCAAAGAAACTCATGATACAGTAATCCGCTCGATAGCCCAGTCTAGGTCTTCTTTACTGATAATTAACGGTGGAGCAA
>CAZGMW010000002.1:0-28744 GCA_964526895.1 uncultured Planococcus sp.
AGCGGAAGTGAAGGATGTCGTCAAAGGCGGCCTGGTCATCGACTTGGGCGTCCGTGGATTTGTTCCGGCTTCGCTGGTAGAAGATTATTTTGTGGAATCATTCGAAGATTATAAAGGCAAAGTTATGACTTTTAAAATTGTCGAAATGGAAAAAGAGAATAATCGATTGATCCTCTCTCACCGTGCAGTCGTTGAGAAAGAAAAAGAGTCACAGAAAGTTGAAGTAATGGAGAATATCCATCCAGGCGATATCATTGAAGGTAAAGTACAGCGAATTGCTTCTTTCGGCGCATTCGTTGACATTGGCGGAGTAGATGGTCTTGTCCATATTTCTCAGCTTTCACACGAACATATCGATCAGGTATCGGATGCTGTAACAGAGGGTCAGGAAGTGAAAGTGAAAGTACTTTCAGTGGATCGTGACGCTGAGCGAATTTCCTTGTCCATCAAAGATACTTTGCCTGGACCGTGGGATTCAATCGAAGAAAAAGCGCCTAAGGGATCTGTTCATACCGGGAAAGTCAAACGCATTGTAAGTTACGGTGCATTCGTTGAAGTGCTGCCAGGAGTAGAAGGCCTTGTGCACATTTCACAGATTGCCCATAAGCACATTGCAACACCGAACGAAGTGATCAGTGAAGGTGAAGAAGTTCAAGTGAAAGTACTGGATGTAAATAAGGAAGATAAACGCCTGTCATTAAGCATCAAAGAACTTCAGGAAAAAGAAGGCGAACAGGATTACTCTGATTATGATATGCCGGAAGAATCCAGCGGCTTCTCTATCAGTGATGTCATCGGCGATAAATTGAAAGGATTCAAATCCGAGTAAATGTCGAGAGCACAACGTAAGATGGATCATATTAATTATGCTTTGACTACCGGCCAGGGAGCAGGAACAATGTTCGAGGACATTCGTTTTGTCCATCAGGCTTTGCCTGGCCTCGGAGTAGATGATATTGATTTGCGTCCAAAAACAGGTGATTTGAATCTTAAATCACCTGTTTTTATTAATGCTATGACAGGCGGCGGCGGAAATCAGACGGAAAAACTGAATGGGATGCTTGCACGGGTGGCAAAAGAAACTGGCATGGCCATGGCAGTTGGATCACAAATGTCGGCCATAAAAGATCGTTCAGAAAGACCATCATTTGAGGTGGTTCGAAAAGAGAATCCGGAGGGCATCATTTTTGCAAATCTTGGCAGTGAGGCTAGCCTGGATCAGGCTAAAGAAGCGGTGGAGATAATCGAAGCAAATGCTCTTCAAATTCATTTGAACGTAGTACAGGAGCTGACAATGCCGGAAGGTGACCGTGATTTTAAAGGTGCACTGGAAAGAATTCAGCAGATTTCTGAATCTCTCCATGTGCCGGTCATTGTTAAGGAAACAGGATTTGGAATTTCATACGAAACCGCAAGGCAACTGGCAAGCACCAAGGTAGCTGCTATTGATGCAAGCGGCTACGGAGGCACGAACTTCGCGAAAATCGAAAACGAACGACGCGCGAAAAAAATGGATTATTTCCAGGAGTGGGGCATTCCGACAGCCGCAGCCATTGTAGAAGTCAGAAAAGCATTTGATGGCACCGTTTTGGCTTCGGGAGGCATAAAAAATGCGCAGGATATGATCAAAGCATTTGTGCTTGGGGCAGATGCAGCCGGTCTGGCGGGATCTTTTCTGAAACTCGCAATTGATGAAGGTGAGTCAAGACTTATCGAAAGTGTCTTTGAGTTGCATGAAGATCTTGCTATGATGATGACGGCTCTCGGAACAGGAACAATTCGGGATCTTCGGAATTGCCCGGTTGTAATCGGTGGAAATCTGTCGAATTATCTGCTGGCAAGGGGCTTCGATCCAATCGCTTTTTCAAATCCGGTGAAAAACTGAATATTGCACCATTGGAGAGGATGGACATTTACAAGATGCCGTCCTCTTTTTCGTGTATAATAGGTATATTAGAAGTGGAAGGATGAAATTATTATGTCAAAACCGGTAGTAGCAATAGTCGGCCGGCCGAACGTAGGTAAGTCTACGATTTTCAATCGTATAGTGGGAGAGCGTGTTTCCATCGTGGAAGATATTCCAGGAGTTACACGTGACCGTATTTACAGTTCTGCAGATTGGCTGACACATGAATTCAATATAATCGATACAGGCGGAATCGATCTTAGGGACGAACCGTTTCTGGAGCAAATTCGGCAGCAGGCAGAGATTGCCATGGACGAAGCCGATGTAATCATTTTTCTTGTCAACGGCAGGGACGGCGTAACTGTTCAGGACGAACAAGTTGCAAAAATTCTTTTCCGGGCGAAAAAACCTGTCATTTTGGCAGTCAATAAAATCGATAACCCTGACATGAAATCGATGATTTACGATTTTTATACGCTTGGAATGGGAGAACCTTATCCGATTTCCGGTTCACACGGACTGGGGCTTGGCGATCTGCTGGATGAAGTCGCCAAAAACTTCCCTGCGGAAGATGAAGGCGAATATCCAGATGATGTTATCAAATTCTCGTTGATTGGACGCCCGAATGTAGGGAAATCCTCTCTTGTCAATTCTTTCCTTGGCGAAGAACGGGTTATCGTCAGTGAAGTGGCTGGAACTACAAGGGATGCCGTCGATACACAATACGATTATGAAGGCCAGCCGTATGTCATCATTGATACAGCGGGTATGCGCAAAAAAGGCAAAGTTTACGAATCTACTGAAAAATACAGTGTTTTGCGTGCCTTGCGTGCCATTGAACGCTCAGATGTTGTTCTGGTAGTGCTGAATGCTGAAGAAGGCATACAGGAGCAGGATAAGAAAATTGCGGGATATGCCCATGAAGCAGGTAAAGCGGTAATAATAGTCGTCAATAAATGGGATGCCATCGAAAAAGATGAAAAAACGATGAATGTCATGACGCGTAAAATCCGGGAACATTTCCTTTTCCTCGATTACGCGCCGATCATGTTTGTTTCTGCTATAAGCGGTAAACGTGTACACAGCATTCTTGAAACCATCAACAAAGTGAACGAAAACCATTCACGTCGCATTCAGTCCAGCATTCTAAATGAAGTTATTGCTGATGCAGTGGCGATGAACCCGGCACCGTCCGATAAAGGACAAAGATTGCGTTTATATTATGTGACGCAAGTGGCCGTTCAACCGCCTACTTTTGTTGTTTTTGTCAACGAGCCTGAATTGATGCATTTCAGTTATATTAGATTTCTTCAGAACAGGATACGGGAAAGTTTCGATTTTGAAGGCACACCCCTCCGTCTTATTACCCGTGCCCGCACTTAATAAGATAAAGGTGGTTGTTTGATTATGGAAAAAATTACTGTTTATGGCGCAGGGAGCTGGGGAACAGCATTGAGCTATGTTCTCGCGCAAAATGGCCATGATATCTTGCTTTGGTCTCATCGGGCCGAGCAAGCGGAAGAAATAAACCGACATAGTAATGAACGGTATTTAAAAGGCATCAAGCTTCCAGATAGCCTTAAAGCAACCAGCAACATGGCAGAGGCTGTGAAGCATGCAGATGTTCATATACTTGCAGTTCCGACAAAGGCGATGCGTGAAGTCTCATCAGAAATTGTTGAGCACATTGAAAAGCCGTCACTTTTTGTCCATGTTTCCAAAGGAATCGAGCCAGATAGCCTGAAACGTGTCAGCGAATTGATCCGCGAAGAAATTCCGGAAAAATGGATTCAGGATCTTGTCGTATTATCAGGACCGAGCCACGCTGAAGAAGTGGTGCTGGAAAATCCGACTACAGTGACTGCAGCTTGTGAAAATACTCAATCCGCTGAACGGGTTCAGGATATGTTCATGAACCAATATTTCCGTGTTTATACAAACACGGATGTTATTGGCGTGGAAATTGGCGGGGCATTAAAAAATATCATCGCGTTGGCAGTAGGCATCACCGATGGCCTTGGTCTTGGAGACAATGCCAAAGCAGCCATAATGACACGCGGACTCGCTGAAATAGCACGCCTGGGTGTTAAGATGGGTGCAACACCATTGACATTCTCAGGTCTGACCGGAGTCGGGGATTTGATCGTCACTTGTACGAGCCAGCATTCCAGAAATTGGCGTGCAGGCAATATGCTTGGAAAAGGCAAATCACTCGACGAGGTGCTGGAAGAAATGGGCATGGTAGTAGAAGGGATCCGTACAACTAAAGCGGCGCATCAAATGGCCAAAGCTTTCGAAGTGCCTATGCCGATTACTGAAGCCCTTTACAGTGTATTGTTTGAGAATGTACCAACCGATGAAGCGGTCGGGCATTTAATGGGCAGAATGAAGAAAAATGAAATGGAAGATCTCATTGACTTGCTTTGACGCAAGCACTTGAAGAAGCGGCGCAATTGCTCCGCTTCTTTTTTAGTTCTTTGAGTGGATAGTATAGCTAGAGGAAGCCTTAAATTGTCCTGTTCCTGTCAAATTCTCTACGCGCACTAAGGCCAGTCGTATGCTATACTATGGACTGAAACTGAACGAGAGGCGGCTGTTTTATGAGTTCTTTGGACAAAATGTGGGTATCATTTGCCGGAATAGCTTTTTTGATAATATCCATGGGAATGATTTACTTAAGCAGATACAGATTAAAAAATGGCATCATTAAATTTATTTTTGCCCTGGTTGCATATATATTGCTGATACTTGGATTCTTTATTATGGTTTTCACTGTATTCAGCGGTCCAACTGGCGGCGCATGAGGTGAGACAAATGAAAAAAACATTTCTTTTTTTGCTGCTCCTCTCCGTATCATTGCTTTTAAGTGGATGTATGTTGCCGGACAGTGAGCTTGCCGAAAATCAAATCCCTTACGAAGATCAATTGAATTCGGTACAGAATGCAGTAAATCAGTATCGTGAAACAAGTGGAGGATTATTGCCGATTAAAACCCGGGATATGGAAGTGGACCAGTATATCAAGTATCCTGTCGATTTCAGTAAAATTGTTCCGGATCTTATGTCGGAAATCCCTTCCAATGCCTTTGAAACAGGAGGCATATTTCAATATGTCTTATGGGATGTTGAAGAAAATCCTACAGTCAAATTAGTGGATCTGCGCATAGCTGAGACGATTCGAAGTGTGAACATCCGCAAAAGCGCGAACGGTGGACAGGCTCCCATCTCTGAAATCATTGCAGATAATGTTTACAAATTCAGTTATGAAGGAATGGGATTCGATGAAGAACCGACTGTCGTAAGTCCTTATACAGGCAGAAACCTGCCATTGGTTATAACTGGACGAGGTGAGGTTTATGTCGATTACTCCATGGATTTATATACAGCATTACAAGAGTATGAAGGTGAACTGGAACCCGGGCAGGATATACGCTTTCTTTTACATGAAGATAACCCGGTCTTGCCGGCTTATTCACTTCCATACACGATTGATGAAAATCGTGAACCGATCTTTCTGACTGAATAATGAGATGGTTTTAGCAAGTTTTTTGATAGAAAACCCTTCTTTTTAGAATATTTTGTCAGTATTCGACTTGAAAGTGCTGAAACAGCGGTGTTAGTGGTTGCTATGCTTTTTTCGTTGTGATACTCTTTTTACAGGATTGATGGTAAACATCCCCTTTGAGAGGAGGTGAATAGCATGAACAAGACAGAATTAGTGAACTCTGTTGCTGAAGCAGCTGAACTTTCTCGTAAAGACGCTGCTAAAGCAGTTGACGCCGCTTTTGAAGCGATTCAAGGCGCATTAACTAAAGGTGATAAAGTACAGTTGATCGGTTTCGGTAACTTCGAGGTACGTGAACGCGCTGCCCGTAAAGGACGCAACCCGCAAACTGGTGCTGAAATCGAAATCGCTGCTAGCAAAGTCCCTGCATTTAAGCCAGGTAAAGCGCTTAAAGACGCAGTGAAATAAGCTACAGTGCTGTACATAGAATGGCTCCGCGGAATCCAGATTCCGTTGGGGCCATTCTTTTTGGCTGCAAAATTGCTTTACAATTCGTTTAGTTCGATTTTTTGGGTTGATGCATAAAAGCGTTGTGAAGTTGCTGGTATGCTGTATATCAGCATTTGCAGAGTTGCGGTTTCTTTAAAATTCGAATGCTCCGATTGTAAAGCTTTAATGTTTGAAGGGCAGGAATTTTTTGAGTTATATTGTGAGATTCCTATTAAGCTCCAGTTTTGCGAAACAAACGCTCTTATGCTAAGATTCTTATGCTGAGATGGTTGGGGAATCAGGTTTGGCCATTTCTTTCGCTGTCTGATCGAAGTAAATGACTGACGTGAAGTTAACTGGAAAACTATGAGTTAATTATTATAAAAAAGAGAAAGTACATACATAAAGACTGTATGCGAATTCATCTTTTACAGGAGGAACCAATGTGACCGATACGGAATTGCAGAATGTTGATCTTGAAAAAATTGAAAAGGCTGTTTCAATGATATTGGAAGCGGTGGGGGAAGACATTTCCCGCGAAGGCCTGCAGGATACACCTAAGCGTGTAGCTAAAATGTATGCAGAGGTGTTTTCTGGCCTCAAAGAAGATCCAAGGGAGTATTTTAAGACTGTATTCCACGAAGGCCACGAAGAATTGGTTCTTGTTAAAGATATTCCTTTTTATTCGATGTGTGAGCATCATTTGGTGCCATTTTTCGGAAAGGCGCATATTGCATATATACCGCGTGATGGAGTCGTAACTGGTCTCAGCAAATTGGCCAGAGCAGTGGAAACTGTAGCAAAGCGTCCGCAATTGCAGGAACGCATTACGTCAACAATTGCTGATTCAATGATGGAAACGCTGAACCCACATGGCGTATTCGTTATGGTGGAGGCGGAACATCTGTGCATGACCATGCGCGGCGTTAAGAAGCCGGGAGCTTTAACTGTAACGGCAGTGTCAAGGGGCATACTGGAAACAGATGCAATCAAGCGGTCGGAAGTTATCACTTATATCAATAGAAATTAAATTTCATGGAAAGCAGGCGGGATTATGGCACAAACTGAATATATAGTGATTCGGGCACAGGAAGACGGAGTCAATGTCATTGGACTGACCCGGGGGAATGATACAAAGTTCCATCACACTGAAAAGCTTGATAAAGGTGAAGTAATGATTGCACAGTTCACCGAGCATACTTCTGCCATGAAAATACGCGGAAAAGCTGAAATTCATTCAGCCCACGGTCTGGTCGAAAGCGAATCCAAGAAATAGGACCAAATGGATGAAGCCGCAGCAGAGGCTGTGGTATACTTATGTAGAACTTATGTAGAATTGCTAAATCACGAATGGAGCACGCAGTATGAATGACCTTCAAATACATTCAAAAATTACCTCAATGGAAATCGATGTCCTGCAGGCCTTGCACCAGCGGACACTTGAGAAATATACAGCCGGGCCTTCAATTGATCGGGCGCGTTTGTTCTTTTTGCTATTGCCTTTTTTTGATGGAAAACACTGGTCGAAAGACGTTGAAGACTCTGCGAAAACAGTTGCCATCGTCTACGCTGCTTTACATGCCCATGATCAAGTTGAAGAGGATTCTCCTATCAGCAAAAGCCAACAGCTGACAGTTTTGGCGGGAGACTTTTACAGTGGAATTTATTATCAAATGCTCAGCTATACGAATAATATTAATTTGATCCAATTATTGGCCAGTGGCATTATTGGAGTCAGTGAACAAAAAGCGAAGTTTTATGAAAATGCGCTAATGCCGGTTAGGGAAGTAGAAACGGCTGCTGAAGTTATAGAAACTGAATTACTTAAGACTTTTTATAATTTTTATGATTATAACCAATACACAGCAATTGCGGAACCCGCATTGAAATATGTCTATTTTTCACATCAATTGGATGCTTGCCGAAATGGGCTCGAGACGAACATTTTGCGGAAGTTGAAGTTGGCATTGCCTCTCCATATCTATTCAGAGCGTTGGCTTCTTGACAAATTGGATACACTGCACAGTGAATTTACAGAAGCGCTGGATGCTCAACCGATGGATTACAATTTAAAGAATTTTATGCTCCAACAAATTACTCCGCATCAGCATTTAGCTGAACAGCTTACCCGAGAAGGATGACTGAAATGCAAAAAACGAAAGAACAGCGCGTTCACGAAGTATTCGAAAAAATATCAGGAAATTATGATCAGATGAATTCGGTCATCAGTTTCCAGCAGCACAATAAATGGCGTAAAGACACGATGCATAAAATGCAGGTTGCACCTGGTTCTTCTGCTATTGATGTTTGCTGTGGAACTGCAGACTGGACGATAGCGTTGGCAGAAGCAGCCGGAAGCAATGGCCGGATAGTGGGACTTGATTTCAGCCAAAACATGTTGAATGTCGGCAAAGAAAAAACAAGCCATTTTCCGCAAGTGGAATTAGTGCAGGGCAACGCAATGGCTTTGCCTTATCCCGATAACACATTCGATTTTGCAACAATCGGATTTGGATTGCGCAATGTTCCCGATTATGAGCAGGCGCTTTCAGAAATGCATCGCGTGCTAAAGCCAGGCGGTATGATTGCTTGCCTGGAAACCTCTCAACCGGAAAGCTTCCTTTTCAAGCCGTTTTTCCGTTTCTATTTCCGTTTTATCATGCCGGTTTTTGGAAAACTTTTTGCAAAGAGCTATAAAGAATACTCTTGGCTTCAGGAGTCCGCTAAAGGATTCCCAGGAATGAAGCAATTAGCGAAACTTTTCGTTCAAGTAGGATTTGAGAAAGTGAAGTATAAGCCTTATACCGGTGGTGCTGCAGCGCTGCATATGGGTATAAAAAAAGTAAAGTAGCGGGAGAAGGTTTTTAAGTGGAAAAGGTGAAGTTGAAATTGCTCTATTCCGACCTTAGACCGGAATTGGAAATGATTGAAAAAGAATTGGAAATTGCTGTTGCTTCCAATTCACTCCTCCTCAACGAAGCTTCCCTACACTTATTGCAGGCCGGAGGAAAAAGAATCCGGCCTGTTTTTGTTTTGCTTGCAGGAAAATTCGGCAGTTATAATGTCGAAGTGATGAAACAAGTGGCGGTACCGCTTGAGTTGATCCATATGGCCTCTCTTGTCCATGACGATGTCATCGATGATTCAGAAATGAGGCGTGGACAGGCTACCGTCAAAGCACAGTGGAATAATAGTGTAGCGATGTATACGGGAGATTTCATTTTGGCGCGTGCGCTTGAATATATTACGGTGATCGGCGACCCGAAAGTTCATGAAATTCTCTCAAAAACAATGATTGAAGTTTGCCGGGGAGAAATTATACAAATTGAAGATAAATTCAAATTGGATCAGAATGTCCGTGATTATCTGCGCCGCATCAAACGGAAAACAGCCTTGCTGATTTCTTCTAGCTGCGAACTGGGGGCCACGGTTTCAGGCACTGATGCAGAAACTGCAGCGCGCCTTCGCAGATTCGGCTATTTTATCGGGATGTCTTTTCAAATTACAGATGACATTCTGGATTTCACCTCATCAGATGAAGAGCTGGGTAAACCTGCCGGGAGTGATTTCATACAAGGCAATATTACTTTGCCGGTTCTTTTTGCTCGAAAGGATCCTGTAATTTACAGCAAGCTGCGTAAATTTGTCGGTCAGGAAATGACTGATACGCAACGGCTGGAAATTGTGGAGATGATCCGTAACAGTCCAGCCTTGCAAGAGGCAAAATCCCTTAGTGACCAATATCTTGATAAAGCCTTGAAGGAATTGGGTCACTTGCCGAAAGGCAACGCCAATAAAACAATGAGAAAAATCGCGATGTTTATCGGCAAGAGAAAGTTTTAGGCTGGCAGTTGACAATCCGTTCTATAATGATAGTATTTTTTAAGGTGGCAACTTATGCCCGAGCTTTTAATAGAGGAGTGTTCATTAATGGAAAAAACATTTTTAATGGTTAAACCTGATGGTGTACAACGCAACGTAATCGGAGAAATCGTAGCGCGTTTTGAGAAAAAAGGCTATAACTTGGCTGGCGCTAAATTGATGCAGATTCCAACTGAGTTGGCTGAAGAGCATTACGGCGAGCACAAAGAACGCCCATTCTTCGGTGAATTGGTTGAATTCATCACATCTGGTCCTGTATTTGCAATGGTTTGGGAAGGCGAAAACGTTATTTTGACTGCACGTCAAATGATGGGCGCTACAAACCCTAAAGACGCAGCTCCAGGAACTATCCGCGGCGACTTCGCAGTTACTGTCGGCAAAAACATGATCCACGGATCAGATTCCGCTGAAAGTGCAGAACGCGAAATCGGTTTGTTCTTCAAAGAAGAAGAATTGGTATCATATGAAAAAACAATGAGCAGCTGGGTTAACTAATCCAGAAGTAAGAGGTGGCTACGGCCACCTCTTTTTTTATTTCACTTTTTTACCATTTTTTCATATGCAAACATAAAGTGTTGGTATAGTTCACTTTCTTGGCAATTTCGTATAGAATTGATGAAATATTATGTGTTATAGTGATACATAAATACTTTAGTGCGTTGAAGGGGGAAAGCGTTTATGCGTTATTTGACAGCAGGTGAATCACATGGCCCGCAATTGACAGCCATTATAGAAGGCTTGCCGGCACAATTGCCGCTCACAGCCGAAATGATCAATAGAGAACTTAAGAGAAGACAGGGTGGGCATGGCCGCGGAAGAAGAATGCAGATTGAAACCGATACAGTCGAAATTGTTTCTGGAGTAAGGCACGGGAAAACGCTCGGATCTCCGGTAGCATTGGTCGTTAAAAACGATGATTGGAAACATTGGACGAATGTCATGGGCATCGAACCGATAGAAGAAACGGATGAAGTGAAACGGCAAATTTCACGTCCCCGTCCGGGACATGCAGATTTAAACGGTGGCATGAAATACGGCCATCGGGACTTGCGCAATGTACTGGAACGATCATCTGCCAGAGAAACGACAGTGCGTGTTGCTGTTGGCGCAGTGGCAAAACAATTATTATCCCAATTGGGGATTGAAATGGTCTCACATGTCACGGAAATTGGCGGCATCAAAGTCGATCCTGAAAGTTATACCGGCAAATCTGCAGCTGAAATAAGAGAACTAGTTGAAAAAGATGCGGTATATTGCGCAGACCCATCAGTGACTCAGCAAATGACCGATTTAATTGATGAAACGAAAAAGAACGGAGATTCCATCGGTGGAACAGTTGAAGTTATCGTAGAGGGCATGCCTGCCGGAATCGGAAGCTATGTTCATTATGATCGTAAGCTTGATGCTAAAATCGCAGCTTCTGTGATGAGCATTAACGCGTTCAAGGGCGTTGAATTTGGTATCGGCTTTGAAATGGCAAGAAAGCCTGGAAGCCAGGTCCACGATGAAATATTGTGGAATGAAGCCCAGGGCTATACGCGTAAATCAAATAATCTAGGCGGTTTTGAAGGTGGTATGACGACCGGAATGCCGATAGTGGTGCGTGGTGTCATGAAACCGATACCGACATTATATAAACCGCTGCAGAGTGTAGATATTGAAACAAAAGAACCGTTCCAGGCGAGTATTGAACGGTCCGACAGTTGTGCCGTCCCGGCTGCTTCAATTGTGGCTGAGCACGTAGTAGCATGGGAAGTTGCGAATGCGCTGCTTGAGCAATTTGATGCGGATCAACTGCCGCGGCTGCAAGCGAATATCGCTGATTACCTGACGTATACAAAGGAGTTCTGATCCTATGACTACGCTGACAGTAGAAGCGGCTAAACCTTATGAAGTTCATATCGGACAAGGTGTTCTAAAGACACTTCAAGAAAATTACAAAGTCTTGCTGGAAAGTGCGGATAAAATCGGCATCATTGCGGACGAGAAAGTTGCAGAATTGCATCTGGATTATCTGAATGCGCATCTTGTGGATACAGCTGAAATTTATATCTTAAAGATTCCTGCAGGCGAACAATCAAAATCGATCGACTGCTTTATGGATTGCCAAAGTTTTTTACTGGACCATAATTTTTCAAGGAAATCCCTCCTTTTGGCATTTGGTGGCGGAGCAACAGGTGATTTGGCTGGATTTGTGGCTTCTACATACATGAGAGGGATTCCGTTCATCCAGATTCCTACTACTATTTTGGCGCATGACAGTGCGGTAGGCGGTAAGACGGCGATCAATCATCCTTCAGGCAAAAATATGATAGGGACCTTTTATCAGCCCGCAGCTGTAATTTACGACACACATTTTCTGAAGACATTGCCAGAGCAGGAAATTCGGTCTGGTATGGCTGAAGTAATCAAGCACGCTTTAATTTCGAATGAAAGCTGGTTCGATGAATTACTGGCTTTAAACGATTTTTCTCAACTGGATGAAAAGGATTTGGCTATTCATCTGGAACGGGGGATTGCTGTTAAAGCGGCAATAGTCGAAGAAGATGAATTTGAAAGCGGTGTAAGGAAATTCCTGAATTTTGGACACACTTTGGCGCACGCGATTGAAGCGGTAAGTGGTTACGGGAAAATCACACACGGTGAAGCTGTTGCAATAGGCATGGCTTATGCATTGGAATTATCAGCCCATGAAAAGTCGGCTGAATTTTTAAACTGGTGTCTTATTAACAAATATCCGCTCTATGAAATCGAGAAGCTTAGTTTTGAAAAGCTGTCAGCTGTCATGAAAAAAGATAAAAAGTCATCGGAAGGTCTGTTGAACTTTGTGCTGCTGAAAGAGACCGGCAGACCATATATGGAAACAATCGATGAACAAGAGGCAGAAAAAACATTTATGGCATTACGCGCAAAGTTAGGGGAGATGCATATATGATGATGCGGGGCATAAGAGGGGCAATCACCGTTTCAGCTGACCAACCCGAAGAAATACTGAATGAAACCAGAAAACTGGTATTGGAAATGGCTGGCCAAAATCTGATAGACCCGGAATTTGTTGCTTCAGTAGTGATATCGACAACCACTGATATTTCATCGGCCTTTCCTGCAAAAGCGGTGCGGACGATTGAAAATTGGACTTATGTGCCGGTGATGTGCACCCATGAGATGGATGTGCCAGGCAGCATGCCCTTGTGCATACGGGTAATGATGCACGTCAATACCACGGTAGACCAAAAAGATATTCAGCATGTATACATGAATGACGCTGTGAAATTGCGTCCGGATCTTATTAAAGACAGCAAGGTGGATAACCGGTGAAAAAGAATATTTTGATTATCGGACTGGGTCTGATAGGCGGTTCTTTGGCGAAAGCTCTAATGAGGCATGAAAATATTATGATTTACGGATACGATGCAGATGCGCTGACTGTCCGGAAAGCGTATAAAATGGGTATCATCCACAGAGCGGCATTATCACTCGAGGAAGCTGCAGCTGAAGCGGATTTCATTATACTGGCGACTCCTGTTGGCGCTGCGAAGAAATTGCTTCGGCAAAGCCATTTCTGGAATTTGAAAGATGATGTGATAATCAGTGACACCGGCAGCACCAAAATGGAAATTATGAAAGCTGCGGAGAAGTTGGAAAATGTTTTTATTGGAGGCCATCCAATGGCTGGTTCCCATAAGAGCGGAGTCGAAGCAGCAAAAGACGTTCTTTTTGAAAATGCTTATTATATTTTGACACCTGGACGACTTGCTGAAGAATCACACATAAAAGAAATGGAAAAACTGCTGTCTGTTACAAAAGCGAAAGTCGAAGTGCTGACAGCAAAAGAGCACGATCATATGACATCGATCGTCAGCCACTTCCCGCATCTTATCGCTGCTTCACTGGTCCATCAGCTCGATCGTGAACAGGAGTATCCATTCACCAGGCAACTGGCAGCGGGAGGTTTTCGCGATATCACGCGCATAGCCTCTTCGGATCCGATCATGTGGAGGGATATTACCACTCAAAATAATGGCATGATCACGGCTCAGCTGGATTTATGGATAGAAGAAATGTCCAAATTGAAGGGTCTGCTCGAAGTTAACGAGGAAGAGCCGATCCGGCAGTATTTTGAAAAAGCAAAATCCGTTAGAGATCAATTGCCGATTGCTGGGCATGGTGCCATGTATTCGGTATTTGATCTTTATATTGATGTACCTGATGTTCCCGGTGTAATCTCTGAAATGACCGGTTATTTGGCAGAAGCGAAAATCAGTATCGTCAATCTCCGTATTTTGGAAACACGTGAAGATGTTTTCGGGATTTTAGTGATAAGTTTTCAGACCGCTGAGGACCGTGAAAAGGCGAAGGCATGCATTGCTGAACGAACTGTTTATGATGTCTATATTTCGTGAAGGGAGGAACAGGAGTTGCCAACGATTTTGAATTATGAAAAACCATCTTTAAAAGGAACTGTAACTGTTCCAGGTGATAAATCAATTTCCCACCGTTCCATTATGTTTGGTGCAATTGCTTCCGGAACGACCACCGTCGAAGGCTTTCTTCTGGGAGCAGATTGCCTGAGTACGATCGCCTGCTTCCGGAAACTTGGTGTGGAAATCGAATTGGACGGCAGTCAAGTAACCATCAATAGCAAAGGGATCGGAGGGTGGAAAGAACCGGATGAGGTTTTGGATACCGGTAATTCCGGAACAACCACACGGCTTATGATGGGCCTTTTAGCCGGCACACCATTCCATACAGTAATGGCTGGAGATGAATCGATAGCCAAGCGTCCGATGAAGCGGATAGTCGATCCTCTCAGGTTAATGGGTGCGGATATTCGTGGCCGGTCTAATGGACAGTTCACTCCATTGGCAATCCAAGGAACAAGATTAGCATCTATCAACTACACCTTGCCGGTTGCCAGTGCACAGGTAAAATCTGCAATTTTACTGGCTGCTTTGCACGCAGATGGAAAAACGACGATTGAAGAACCCGTAGCGACGAGAGACCATACAGAAATAATGCTCCGCCATTTCGGCGCAGACATCAAACGGCACGGGAATATTATCGAAGTGGCCGGTGGGCAGTCGCTGTCTGCCCGCCATGTAAAAGTTCCTGGAGATATATCGTCAGCGGCATTTCTAATTGGCGCTGCACTTATCACTCCAGGAAGTGAAATTCATTTGGAAAATGTCGGGACTAACCCTACAAGAACGGGCATACTCGATGTGATTCGCCAAATGGGAGCGGAATTTGACATTGATGAAATAGAAACGGAAGGGGAACGTTCAGCCAACCTGCTGATACGATCTTCCCGACTGAATGGAGTTGAAATCGGTGGATCACTCATTCCAAGACTGATTGATGAAATTCCGATTATCGCTTTAATTGCAACGCAATGCCACGGCACTACCGTTATAAAAGATGCTGAAGAGCTGCGTGTAAAAGAAACAGACAGAATTACGGCTGTGGTGGATGAACTATCCAAAATGGGTGCTGACATTACAGCAACTGAAGATGGGATGATCATAAACGGCCCGACTGCGCTGAATGGTGCAGACATGAAGACGTACGGTGATCACAGGCTGGGAATGATGGCGGCAGCAGCTGCTCTGGCGGCTTCAGGACCAGTGACAATTGATGATCAGGATTGTATAGCAGTGTCATATCCCGGATTTTTTGAACATCTGAATAAACTGCTTGTCTGACTCTCCTTCGGGGGGGTTTTTATTATGCTTAAAACAGCGTATCGTGTAGGATGGGATTAGGAAATTGAAAGAATAGGTGATTGTATGGCGACTGTAGAAGAGATTCAAAAAGCTGTAGAGCTGGGTGATATGGGCAAACTGAATGCCTTGTTGGATTCCTATTTATTGGATGGCGATCCGGATGAGCAATATGGCTTGTCAGAATGGCTGGGAGAAATAGGATTTGTAGAAGAAGCGATTAAAGTATTGGAACATCTGGAATTTTTATTTCCGAAAGAAAGCCAGCCTAAAATCGATAGAGCCAATCTGTTGATCGAAGCTGACCGGGAAGACGAAGCTTTGAACCTCCTGATGGAGATTCCTAAGAATGATGAATATTATCCTCAGGCATTGGTTACGCTGGCGGATTTGTTCCAGCTGCAGGGCTTGATGGAAGCTGCAGAAAATCGCTTGAATGAAGCCATTACCCTTCTGCCGGACGAACCGCTACTGATGCAGGCGAAGGCGGAATTGCTGTTGGATTCGGGCAGGTATTTGGAATCTGCCAAAATTTATCTGGACCTCAAAACAGCAGGCGTCGAAATTGAAGGCGTGAACTTTTCTGAGCGTTTGGCAGAAGTTTACAGTGCCGGTGCTGCTTATGAAGAAGCGCTGCCTTATTACGAAGAAGCACTTGAAGAACAGATTCAGCCTGACGTTCTTTTCGGCGCAGCTGTTGCAGCATTTCAAACACAACAATATGAACGTGCCGTACAGCGGCTCGATGACTTGATCAGACTGGATCCTGATTATTTTTCCGCTTATTTATTGAAGGCACAAAGCCTTAATATGGCGGAAGATTATAAAGCTGCCTACACAGCGATTAAAGAAGGCTTGAAGAGAGACGAATTCGATAAAGAGTTATATCTCTTTGCTGGCAAACTGGCCATGAAATTAGGGAACACAGAAGAAGGCGTGGAAAATCTCAGACAGGCTGTCGCTCTTGATCCGGAATACATGGAAGCGATTTTTGCGCTTGTGTCTCACTTCCATTCGAAAGAAATGGATGAGGAAGTGCTGGAATTGGTGGAAGCGGCAGTTGAAAGCGGAGATGATTGGGCTGGCTTATATCCGATGGTCGCCGATGCTTATGAACGTACGGAACAATTTGAAAAAGCCGCTACTTATTTTGAGTTATCCTATCCGGCTTTCCGCGACGATCCGGAATTTCTTGGGAAGTATGTTCGGTTTCTTGTTGAAGAAGGAAAAAGAGTGCGGGCTCTTGAAATATTAAGAGAACTACAGATTTTAGAACCTGACAATCAGGAATGGCTGGATATGCAGCAATCTCTCGAGTGAAAGGAGGATTTTACATGACCGCATCCGTTTCGGTTGGCGACAAAAAGCAGTTTGTTCGATGGTTTCTTCAATCCTATAAGATGAAGCGCAGGGAGTGCATCTGGATTTTAAATTATATGCTGAGCAATGACAGTCTGCTTGAAAAGACCCACTTTGTGGAAGAGGCACAGTATTGCCCTCGTGCAATGGTGATGTCAACGACAGAATCGAAAGAATTGCCGTTCCGCTTTTACAAAGGTAATTTGATGACTGCTGATGCTGAAAAATCTTTTCATGATTTGCGGCTGAATCCTGAACAGGACCTGTACTTGCAATTGAATTTCCCGAACCGGCCGCCGACACCTCTTTATTTAGCTGTGCTGGAGGAAAATCCTTATATCCCGTTGGATGAGACGATTAATGCTGAGGACCGGAAACTGGCAGAAGAGATTCTTGCAGACAGCCTTTCAGCTTTCCAGGAAGAAAAGCTTCTCGCGCAGATCGATGAAGCACTTGACTCCAATGATAAAGAAAAGTTCTTTAAACTCTCCGCATTGCTGCACAGTATTAAAGCGATTAAGAAAATGGAAGGTGAGTAGATTTCATGCATTTTATCGGCAAAGACGTGGACCAATACTTCAGCCAGAAGGAGTATGTAGATACTGCGGTAGTGCCATTGCTTGAATTGGATCTGAGCCAGTCGGGATTCAAATCAAGCGCCGGGGCTTCCGAGTATCTCCAATCATTAACAACACTTCTTGAAAAACAATTTAAAGGCCGGATTCTTTTGTTTCCGCCTATTGCTTATGCTAAGAACACTGACAGGCACCGACTGTCAGAAGAAATTTCTTCTGAAATGGATAATGCCGGCTTTAAACATGTTTTTTACATGACTACAGATGTGGAATGGCGTTCAATTGATGAATTGAATAATGTTCTTTGGCTGCCGGCTATTCCGACCGAACATATGGACAGAAACTTTAAGCAATCAGTTATGGAAGACCAGCTTAGGCAAGTACTTCCATTATTTTTGAAAGAGTGGTCATAAGCTTCATGAAATGTTCACAAACTGTGATTTAGCTTCACAGCATTATTGACCTGAACTTTCTATTGATATATCATTAGGTTGTCCTAGTAATTATATTTGAATGAGTATGTCCATTGGACTGACCTTGAATGTTAGAGGGGGGAAAAGGATGAGTAACAATCGTGTATCACGACGTCAATTTTTAGGCTACACATTAACAGGTGTCGGCGGATTCATGGCAGCAGGAATGCTTATGCCGATGGTGCGCTTTGCGGTTGACCCGGTTCTTCAGCAGAAGGACGGAGGCGACTTCATATTGACAGACCAACGAGTGGAAGATATCACTGAGGAACCAGTGCGTGTCGACTTTACATTTGAACAAACGGATGCATGGTATGTGTCTGAAGTAACAAATTCAGCTTGGGTATACAGAGAAGGCGATAAATTGATCGCACTTTCACCTGTCTGCAAACATTTGGGATGTACTGTCAACTGGGCTGGAGATCCGGAACACCCGACCCAATTTTTCTGCCCGTGCCACGCGGGTCGCTATGAGAAAAACGGACAGAATATTCCGGGCACACCACCTCTTGGGCCGCTTGATCAATATGAGGTTACCGAGCAGGATGGATATGTAGCCATCGGAGCAGTAACACCAAACACATTAGTTTTATAGTTAAGGGGGTACGACACCAGTGCTAAACAAGTTATATGATTGGGTTGATGAACGTCTGGACATTACGCCGATTTGGCGTGATATCGCGGACCATGAAGTACCGGAACACGTAAACCCCGCACACCACTTTTCAGCATTCGTTTATTGTTTTGGGGGATTGACGTTCTTCATTACGGTAATTCAGATTTTATCCGGTATGTTCTTAACTATGTACTACGTACCAGATATCGAGAATGCCTGGCAGTCGGTTTATTATCTCCAGAATGAAGTTGCATTCGGAGAAATCGTGCGAGGTATGCACCACTGGGGAGCTTCTCTTGTAGTAGTAATGATTTTCCTTCATACGCTGCGCGTATTCTTCACGGGTTCATACAAGAAACCGCGTGAATTGAACTGGGTTGTCGGTGTAATGCTTTTCGGTGTTATTCTTGGATTGAGTTTCACCGGTTATCTTCTTCCTTGGGATATGAAAGCATTATTCGCAACAAAAGTTGGTATCGAAATCGCTGCATCTGTTCCAGTGATTGGCGGTATGATCAAAGTATTGCTGGCCGGGGATTCTACGATTCTTGGTGCACAAACCTTGACCCGTTTCTTCGCGATTCATGTATTTTTCTTGCCTGCTGCTTTGCTTGGGTTGCTCGGCGCGCATTTTATCATGATTCGGAGACAGGGTATTTCAGGCCCACTGTAAAAAGTGTGGCTTAATGGATTTTTAAAGGAGGGGACACTATGCATCGCGGAAAAGGGATGAAATTTGTAGGGGATTCGCGCGTACCAGGTATGGAACATCGCAAGCCGAATATCCCGAAGGATTACTCCGAATACCCTGGCAAGACAGAAGCTTTCTGGCCAAACTTCCTTTTGAAAGAATGGATGATTGGTGCAGTCTTCTTAATTGGTTATCTGCTTTTGACTGTCGCTCATCCGTCGCCTCTAGAAGGTCAGGCGGACCCGACTGATACAGCTTATATTCCTTTGCCAGACTGGTATTTCTTGTTTTTATATCAATTACTTAAGTACGAATTCGCTTCAGGCCCATTCAATATCATAGGTGCCATCATTATTCCAGGCCTAGCTTTTGGCGCATTGATGCTGGCTCCTTTCTTGGACCGCGGTCCGGAAAGACGCCCTTCAAAACGGCCACTTCCAACTGGTTTCATGCTTTTGGCAATTGCTTCAATCATATTCCTGACTTGGGAATCTGTAGCTAACCATGACTGGGAAGCTGCTGAAGCACAAGGGCAAATTACCGAAGAAGTTGAAATCGATACAACTGCACCAGGTTATGAAATCTATGCCGGCGCCGCTTGTATCAGTTGTCACGGTGATAATTTAGAAGGAGCTGTCGGACCTTCGCTTATTGGAACCGGCCTTTCTCCGGAAGAAATCGCTGAGATTGCTGTCAACGGTATCGAAGAAGGCGGAATTCAGTCTATGCCGCCATCATGGGATGGCACAGACGAAGACTTGGTAATATTGTCAGAATTCATTGCTGGTCTTGAAGCCGAATAACATACTAAAAAAAGAGCCGGGAAACCGGCTCTTTTTTGCTATCCTGAAAGGAAGTAATTCAATGCTTTCATTTGTACATAAACTTTCTGCGTGGCTGATGTTCAAGCCGTTTCTATCATTGTTATTTGTCATTAACCTAGCAGGAACAATATACGGTTACATATGGTACGGAGGGCAATTGGCCAATACAGAACCGAAATACTTAATCTTTGTGCCGGACAGTCCGACTGCCAGCCTGTTTTTCACCATTGTACTTGGCCTTTGGCTGATAAATAAACGAAGCAGCCTGATTGAAGCGCTGGCCTTTATAACATTGATCAAATATGGTTTATGGGCTGTAGTGATGAATCTCCTTACACTTTGGCAGACTGGCGACATTGGCTGGATTGGCTGGATGCTTGTATTTTCGCATTTCGCTATGGCGCTGCAGGCAGTGCTATATGTTGATCATTATCGCTTTGGCTGGCTCGCTGTTGCTCTGGCTGCAGTCTGGACCTTGCATAATGACGTAATCGATTATGTTTTCGGTCAAATGCCGATTTACAGCAGTTTATCAGAATTCAGCAACCAAATCGGCTATTTCACGTTTTGGCTTTCAATCGCCTGCATCGCTTTTGCTTTATTCGTTGCATGGCTGAATAAACCCACGCCGTTTCAATTGACCAAAGCTGACCATCTCAAGTAAAATAAGGTTAACAGATAGTAAAGAAAGGGTGTTATAACATCATGGGTTTAGGTTCATATCTTATCTATTTTGCAGTCTTGTTAATCATCCCTTTGTGGGCTCAATTTAAATTGAAAAGAACATACGGCAAGTACTCGAAAAAACGTTCGAGCTCTGGACACAGCGGAGCACAGGTTGCCCGCATGATTTTAGATCAGAATGGTCTTTACGATGTAAAAGTGATTGAAAGCCGGGGTATGCTAAGTGACCATTATAATCCCATGAAAAAAACAGTAGCTCTTTCCAGCCATAACTTTCATGAAGCTTCAATAGCCGGAACAGCAGTAGCGGCACATGAAGTGGGACACGCTATACAGGATGCGGAAGATTACTCATTTCTTCGTTTGCGCCATCGTTTGGTGCCGCTAGTAAATATTTCTTCCAATATGTCATGGGTTTTCATCCTCATCGGTTTTTTTGCTCAACTCAGTGGTGCTTTGCTGATCGGGATCATTCTGCTGGCGTTAGGGGTCATATTCCAGATCATCACTTTGCCTGTTGAATTCAACGCTTCCAACCGTGCAATGGATCAGCTTCTGTCAGCTAATATTATCCGCAATGAAGAAGAGCCTCACGCGAAAAAAGTATTGAACGCTGCAGCGATGACTTATGTAGCTGCTACAGCAGTGGCTGTTTTGGAACTCGCAAGATTATTATTGATTTACTCAGGCATGAATCGTTCATAACCAAATAAAAACCGTCCCGATCTGCTGATCGGGACGGTTTTACTATTCTAACAAAAATGTTCACAGGATTTAAAATGCTTGGTTAATTCAGCGGCATTTTCTGCTCATCCAATGTAAAGCCTTCACCGATGACATCATGCACTTCGATCAGCGAGACGAAAGCATGAGGATCCACATCGTTAATAATGTTTTTAAGTCGAACAATTTCATTTCTTGCAACGACACAATACAGTACTTCACGTTCTTCTTTCGAAAAATGTCCATAACCCCGTAGAATGGTGATTCCACGATCCATTTCAATGGCAATGCGGCTTGCAATCTCTTCCTGTGAATTGGAAATGATTAAAGCACCACGGCCGGAATAGGCACCTTCCTGCACGAAATCGATAACACGCGCACCGACGAATACTGCGACAAGCGTGTACATCATCGAACGGTTATCCAAAAAAGCGAGCCATGAAAGAAGGATAACGCCTGCATCAAAGAGGAACATCGTTTTGCCCATGCTCCATCCCACATATTTCTGGACCAGACGCGCAATGATGTCGACTCCACCAGTAGTTCCTCCGTAACGGAAAATAATTCCCAGTCCCGCTCCCACGAAAATTCCGGCAAATAATGATGCCAGAAATAAATCATTTTGCAAATCAATCTGGATTTCATAAATCAAAAAGATTTTCAAGAAAACAGACACTGCAACGGTCCCTATAACTGTGTAGAGGAAAACTTTTTTTCCGAGAAGTTTCCAGCCGACAAAAAATACGGGAATGTTCAATAATAAGTTCATCAATGCAGGATCCCAATCAAAGAGAAAATATAAGATCAATGTAATCCCGGCAAAACCGCCTTCACCTAGTTCATTTTGGATATTGAAGTGGACAAAGCCGAAACTGTAGATGGCGGCTCCCAAAAGAATAAAGAAAATGTTTTTAAATTGAAGATTTTTCATATAATCCAACTCCGTTCTATAAGCTCAACTCTTGTATTATGGGTTATATTCAGGATTTTGACAACATCATCCCTTTTCTTTACGATTGAGTGAGGAGCGTGAAAATATGTCACAAGAGAAATCGATGAAACAATTGCAGAGTGAAGTTGATGATTATATATCCCAATTCGAAGAAGGATATTTTTCACCGTTGGAAATGATTGCGCGTTTAACTGAAGAGCTGGGAGAATTGGCTAGAGAAGTCAACCACGTCTATGGTCCGAAGAAAAAGAAATCCAGTGAAGCAGAAGCCAGCATTTCTGAAGAAATGGGTGATTTGCTGTTTGTCTTGATTACGATGGCAAATTCGCTGGATATCAATCTTGCTGAAGCCCACGATCAGGTGATGGAAAAGTTCAATACAAGAGATAAAAACCGCTGGACCAGAAAGGATGAAAGCAAATGACGATCCGGGTAGCTATTGCAGGCGCGCGTGGAAGAATGGGTCAGGAAGCAGTACATACGGTTATGAAGAATCCTGATATGGAACTGGTATCAGTTCTTGATTATAAAGAAGTTGGGGAGACGTTGGCGGATACAAAGTTATTTCCTAAAACATTTACAGTACCGGTTTTTATGGAACTTTCTGAATTGCATAAAAAAACAAAGCCGGAGGTACTCGTTGATCTGACTTCTCCAGAATCCGTCTATCAGCATACAAGACAAGCGTTGGAGCTGGGAATTCGTCCGGTTGTCGGCACTACAGGCTTTTCTGATGAAGAACTCAAGGAACTTACCGCCTATGCTTCTGAACATCAGATTGGTTGCATCATTGCACCTAATTTTGCCATAGGCGCTGTGTTGATGATGAAATTTGCGGAACAGGCGGCCAAGTATTTGCCGGATATCGAAATAATTGAAATGCATCACGATCAAAAATTGGACGCGCCGTCCGGTACAGCCATGAAAACGGCAAGTTTGATAGCTGGTCAGCGCAATACCCACAGCCAGGGCCATCCGAAAGAAAAAGAGACATTGCCGGGAGCCAGAGGAGCAAATTACGATGGCATGCGCATTCACAGCGTGAGGTTGCCGGGGCTCGTCGCCCATCAGCAAGTCTTACTGGGCGGTGAAGGACAGCTTTTGACTATCCGCCATGATTCTTTCAACCGTGGTTCTTTCATGTCTGGCGTTGTATTGTCCATTAAACAAGTGATGAAAACAGAGAGTTTAGTATATGGACTGGAAAATATTATCGACTAAAGGGGAAGATGGCATGAAAATCGCATTAATTGCACACGATAGAAAAAAGGATGACCTGATCCAGTTTGTAATAGCCTATCAACCGATTCTTATGGAACATTCACTCTATGCAACGGGGACTACAGGACAACGAATTATAGATGAAACCGCACTCGATGTGCATAAATTCCGCTCTGGTCCACTAGGCGGTGACCAGCAAATCGGCTCCATGGTTGCACAGGATGAGATGGATATGATCATCTTCTTCCGAGATCCATTGACTGCCCAACCACATGAACCTGATGTGACGGCATTGATCCGCCTTTGTGATGTCTATAATATTCCGCTCGCGACGAACATGGGCACAGCGGAAGTGCTGCTGAAAGGCCTCAAAGAAGGCTTTGTTGACTGGCGTCTTATACGGGAGCGCCGAGGATAGGAGTGTCAAAAATGCGCAAAATGAAAATAGGCATCACCTGTTATCCTACAGTAGGAGGTTCAGGTGTTGTCGCTACAGAGCTGGGTAAGCTGCTTGCAGAAAAAGGGCATGAAATCCACTTTATTACTTCTAGTACGCCATTCAGGCTGAATCGGATGTATTCGAACGTCTTCAGCCATCAGGTGGACGTCAATTCCTATTCGGTGTTTCAATACGCTCCTTATGACATTGCATTGGCAACCAAAATAGCCGAAGTGATCAAAAATGAAAAACTTGATCTTTTGCATGTTCATTACGCAATTCCGCATGCAGTCTGTGCAATTTTAGGAAGACATATGGCGGGTTCGGATATTGGCATCGTCACAACATTGCACGGAACGGATATTACCGTTTTGGGCTCGGATTCTTCCTTAAAAGAAGCGATCCGCTATGGCATCGAAAAGTCGGATGTAGTGACGGCCGTTTCCGACTCCCTGCGTGACCAAACCTATCAATTGATCAATCCGGATCAAACAATTGAAACAGTCTATAATTTTGTCGATGAGCGGGATTACCATGTGAAAGATACGGGTGCTTTAAAGTCAGAACTCGGTATTGAAGAAGATGAAAAAGTGGTGATTCATGTTTCCAATTTTCGCAAGGTAAAAAGAGTCAAGGACGTTGTACATACATTCCATCGAATTCGACAGACGGTAAAAGGAAAGCTGCTGCTGGTCGGCGACGGACCTGAAATGAGCGGAATACAGGAACAGGTTCGAAATCTTGATATCGAAGATGATGTGTTATTTTTAGGTAAAAGAGATAATTTATCTGAATTGTATAATATTAGTGATTTAAAATTACTCCTTTCCGAAAAAGAAGCATTTGGTTTGGTCATGCTGGAAGCAATGGCTTGCGGTGTGCCTGGAATCGCTACTAATATTGGCGGGATACCTGAAATCATTGAATCTGGCGTTAATGGCTATCTCGTGGAGCTTGGCGATACTGAACAAGCTGCTGACTATGGCATTAAGCTGTTGCTTGATGCAAAACTAGGTGAACGATTAAGAAAAGGCGCCATCGACACCGTTGCCGCCAAATTCCATTCAAGCAGAATCCTGAAAGAATATGAAGATATATATGAACGACTGCTGGCTAAAGGTGAATCGCAATGAAGACAGCAATCGAAATCATCGATAAACTGAAATCTTCTGGATTTGAAGCTTATTTGGTTGGTGGAGCGGTCCGTGATTACCTGCTCGGAAAAAATCCACACGATTTTGATGTTGCGACCTCTGCAGAGCCATTGCAAGTCAAAGAGCTGTTCAACCGGACAGTCGATACCGGAATACAGCATGGAACCGTCCTTGTTTTGGTAAATGGCACTGGTGTGGAAGTTACGACTTTCAGGACGGATGGCGATTATACCGATAACAGGCGGCCGGATTCCGTGGAATTTGTAAAGTCCCTTGAAGAGGATTTGAAACGGCGGGATTTCACGGTCAATGCCATGGCGATGACTGAAAATCTGGAGCTGATCGATTTGTTTGGTGGAAATCGAGATCTGGAGTTGAAACTGATACGTGCTGTCGGCGAACCCGCGGCACGTTTTCAAGAAGATGCATTGCGTATGTTGCGCGCCGTAAGATTTTCAGGACAATTGGACTTTTCCATCGACGCACAGACGCTGGCCGCCATTCAAAACAATGCATCATTAATCCGCGCAGTCGCAGTTGAGCGCATAAAAATCGAATTGGATAAAATTCTGTCCAACCATCATGCAAAACGCAGCATCGATTATCTGGTCCGTTCCGGTTTAGCTGTACATCTTCCAGCGGGAGAGATATTCTGCACTGACTGGAAGGGTTTTGAACCTTCGGGAGATTCGTTAAGCGGATGGCTCCATGCTCTATGGCATATGCAAAAAGATTGTTCGGCAATTGCTGATTATAAATTATCAAATGAAGAAAAAAATGTGATTACACAAGCTTTACTGGCGGCATCGATCGTTAAATGGGATGTATGGACTTATTACAGTTTCGCGCTGCGGCCATTGGAGCTTGCGGCTGAGTTGACTCATCGTAAAGAAAGACCCGCTATACAAAAGTCTCAACTGCCTATCCAGTCAAAAGCCGATCTTGCGGTAAATGGGCGTGACTTGATGGAGTGGACAGACAAAAAGGCAGGGCCATGGCTAAAAGAATGGCTTACAGAAATTGAACGGCGCATTGTCTATGGGGACTTGCAAAATGTGAAAGATAAAATAAAGGACTGGTTCTTCGATGAATATAACCGTAACAAATAAACTGGCGCAACGATTAATGGAAGCTTCGGGAGAACCGGTTTCCGGACAGCAATTGGCAGATGAGTTCGGAATTTCGAGAACGTCGGTATGGAAACATATAAAAGACCTTCAAGAGAAAGGATACGAAATCTCTTCTGTCAAAAAGAAAGGCTATGTATTGACGGATATACCGGATTCATTGGAAGCTTCGACAATTCAGCCGCTCTTGAAAACGAAACGGCTCGGCAAGACCATTGAATATGTTGACACATGTGAATCCACTCAAATTATTGCCCATCAACTTGCACAGCAGGGCGTGCCGGATGGAACCACTGTGCTCGCAGAAGAGCAGACTTCTGGCCGTGGCAGAATGGCCAGAAAATGGGATTCAGCTTACGGCAAAGGAATTTGGATGAGTGTCATATTGAGGCCGGATGTGCCCCTGCACCGGGCACCACAATTTACATTGATTGCAGCTGTGGCACTTGTGCGCGCGATCGAAGAAGTAGCTGATATTAGACCGGATATCAAATGGCCGAATGATATCTTAGTGAATGGCAAAAAATGTACAGGAATTTTAACTGAGCTGCAGTCGGACGCAGACGGAATCCAAGCCCTGATTATTGGCATCGGTTTGAATGTGAACCAGGAGCAAGACGATTTCAGTGAAGAAGTGAAGGACATCGCCACTTCATTGAAAATGGAGACGGGGAGACATATCAGCCGTCAAAAACTTGTGCGATCTATTTTATTCCATTTGGAGCAGTATACAGAAATCTACATCAGCGAAGGCTTTGGTGTGCTGAAGCTGATGTGGGAAAGTTATTCGACCACAATCGGGAAAAAAGTTCGCGCGCGGATGGCAAAAGAAACGCTTGAAGGGATAGCCGAAAGCATTACCGATGATGGAGTTTTACAGCTCCGGACGGCTGATGGTAAACTACATGGCATTTACTCAGCGGACATCGAGATGGAGAAATGATAATTGTGTTTATCCACACAGTTCTGCTATAGTGTTTTTAACGGGCGGTATCAGCTGATGAACTGCACCGGCAAGAATATTCAATTACTTAAAAACCTATAAGTCTGCCTTGATCTATAGCATGACAGGGACGGAAGAAATGAAGTCAAACATTTTCTGTCCTTCTGTCCATTTTTGGCGGGAGGGCTTTTTATATGCGGCTTTCTTCCGGAAAGGAGAGAGAAGTATTGCGCATCATTGAAACAATCGACGAACTGAAAAAATGGGTCTATGAGAAAAAGTCGGCGGGAGTGAGCATCGGTTTTGTTCCAACCATGGGTTTTTTGCATGAGGGCCACATGACACTTGTGGAAGCCGCAAAAAAAGAAAATGATGCCGTCTTGATGAGCATTTTCGTGAACCCGGCCCAATTTGGACCCAATGAAGATTTTGAACGCTATCCGAGAAATATGGAGCGGGATAAACAATTGGCTCAAGAGGCAGGTACAGACGTAATCTTTGCACCAGCTGCAGCTGAAATGTATCCACGTGAATCGTCGATCACAATTTCCGCGGGCAAGCTGGCGGACCAGTTGTGCGGCAAGTCACGTCCTGGCCATTTTGATGGTGTACTGAAAGTGGTAACAAAGCTTTTTCATTTGGTTCAGGCGGACCGGGCTTATTTTGGCCAAAAAGATGCTCAGCAACTTGCCATCATCGAATCATGGGTGGAAGATTTCAATTTTCCACTGGAAATCAGAAGAGTCGATACTGTAAGGGAAGCAGATGGTCTGGCGAAAAGTTCACGTAATGTCTATTTAAGTGACAGGGAACGAGCCGAAGCCCCGCAACTGAAAAAAGCACTCGACATCGGCAGAAAAGCAGCTATGGAGGGTGAAAATCCGATTCCGCTCATGGAACGCCATCTGCACGACACCACTTCCGGTAAAATCGATTATATTCAATTGCTGTCCTATCCAGATCTTTCGCATCAAGTGGAAGGCGAAGCGATTCTGGCTTTGGCAGTCCAATTTGAAAAAGCACGCCTGATCGATAATCTACTATTTAATATAAAGGGGAACTGACAATGCTTCGTATGATGCTCAATTCAAAAATACACCGCGCTACTGTTACGGAGGCTGACTTGAACTATGTGGGCAGTATTACAATCGACCAGGATCTGCTGGATGCTGTCGGCATGCTGCCGAACGAGAAAGTCCATATCGTCAATAATAATAATGGCGCCCGTTTTGAAACATATATCATTTCAGGAGAACGCGGAAGCGGCGTTATCTGTGTCAATGGAGCGGCAGCACGGCTAGTGCAGCGAGGAGATATTGTCATCATTTTGTCGTATGCATATATTATGAATGACAATGCACGTGACCATAAACCGACCGTGGCTATTATGAACGAGGCCAATAAAATCAAGGAAATTATCAATTATGAACCAGAAGCGACAATCATGTAAAGCAGAGCCTTC
>CAZGMW010000003.1:0-24465 GCA_964526895.1 uncultured Planococcus sp.
CAAAGGTTAAATTCAGGTTAAAAAATTTAACCTGAAAAATAAATATTCAAATATTCAATTTATTCAGATAAAAAGCTTTTTTTTAAAATTTCTTGTGCTAATATGGTTAAAAAGATTTACATTATCTCACATTTTTAACCCAGTTTACTCAGCACTTGCTTTTGTCGCTAGCTTGAAATTCCATCAATCATTTTTAGGAGGATGAATATGAAAAAAGTTTTGTCGGTTTCACTGGCGACGATGCTGATTGCATCCACTTTGCCATCCGTCACTTTCGCCACCACTAATGTCGGCCCCGGAGAAGTTACGAATGTCACGCCTGCTGATTATGCAACAGATGTTGACCGCAACACAGTTCTTGAGGCCATCATCAAAGATCCAAATGGTTTGTCTTTGAAAACCGTCGATTTTATGGAAGGTTTTACATACGACTACGCCAGCAGCAATAATATAAACAGTTTCTATGGCGTCTCTGACACTGATCCCTTGACTACTGGTCCCGGCGGAACAGCCTACAGCGATTCTTTTAAAGAAAGTGCAGCTTTTGCTGATGAGAAGTATGCAGTAACAGACGCTCAGGGAACTTACCCGTACCACCAATTTGAAGTCGATGTTTCCAGACATCTCGAAGCCGGCAATGAAATTGAGTTGAATTGGCAAGGAACAACCTTGGCACAAGGCAGTCTCATTCTTTCCGCATGGGACTACATCGCCGGTAAATGGGTTATTCTGGATGAAAAAACGGCAAATCCAGACGGCAATGTATTATTTTCTACAGTATTGACTGACAGTAAATTCTTCCAAAATGGCAAACTGCAGGCAATGGTACACGATGCGGCACCAGCACCGGATGCGGCTGTCGATAATAATAAATTCACAATGACCTGGTTCACTGATACCCAGTTTTATGCAGCTGACAAGCCCGATGTCTGGGCGTCCATGACAAATTGGATGATTAGTGAATACAATAACGGCAGATTTGGATACGTCATCAATTCAGGGGATCTCGTCAATATTTCCACTGATCTCGATCAGTGGGCTGTAGCGGATGAAAACCTGACGCGCATGGATGAAGCCGGTATTCCCTATGGTGTGATGGCCGGCAACCGGGATGTCGTAAATCAGGAAACTCAGGAAATTGATTATACGAATTACTGGACCTATGCCGGCAAAGATCGTTATGAAGGCAAATCATGGTACGGGGGACAGATGGATAATAACCGGAACCATTATGACCTCATTTCTTTCGGAGCACATGATTTTATCATTCTCTATCTGGGTTATGGAAAGGTCCAGGAAGATGATACCGTTCAATGGACAAATCAAGTGCTCGAAGAACATTCAGATAAAAACGCTATATTGGTAGTGCATAATTACCTGTCTCCCGGTGGTTACAGATCAAAAGACGGCGATTATATCTTCGCGAATGTAGTACGTAAAAGTGAAAACGTAAAAATGGTATTGGGGGGACATTATTTTGGTGCCGATCGTGAAATCAGAACCGTCACCGACCCTGACGGCACAACCCGCGAGGTGCTGGAAGTACTGTCGAATTATCAAGGCGGAAAAGAGGCAGAAGGCTATTTACGCTTATTGACCTTTGACCCGGCGACTGACACAGTCGATTTTGATACCTATTCCCCTTACCTTGACGATTATAATTATTTTGAAGATGAAAGTGATGACTTCACCGAAGGTTATGAACTGACACCGACAGAACCTATAGAAAACCCGGCCCTCCGTCAGGTCGCTACTGATTATGTAGCGGTAAATGTCTTTACTGACAACGCAGTCGGAACAGCCAGCGATTTAGCTTCCGGCAGTAAAGCCGCAGTTGAGTGGAATGGATTGGATGCTTCAACCCAATACTTCTGGTATATGGACATTACTAATACAACCGATGAAACGCGAACATCAAAAATTTACCGCTTCACTACAAATGACAAAGCTCTGCCAGACCCAGATGAACCTGATGAACCCGGGGAACCTGATCCTGACCCGCCAATTGAGCCTACGTTCCCAGATATCGTTGGCACCAATTACGAATGGGCACTGGAAGAAATTGAAGCAATGGTTGCCCGCGGTGTCATTTCCGGTCATGAAGATGGCACATTCAAACCGGCTGGAAGCATTGAAAGACAGCATGTCGCGTTGATGTTCAACCGTGCGATGGACTTGGAAAAGGTTGTTGCCGCAACACCATTCACCGACGTTCCAGCGTCAATGAAATATTATAACGAAATTATGGCAGCACAGCAGGCCGGAATTTTCGAAGGTTTCCAAAACAAATTCCGCCCATACAGCAAAATGACACGGGCGGAAATGGCGAGAGTCCTGGTAGTCGCATTTGATATCGATGTCCAAGGCTCCCACCCATTCACTGATGTACCTGCTGACCACTGGGCAGCAAAATATATCGGACCGCTATATGCAGCCGGCATCACTGCAGGTAAGACTGAAACTACATTCGACTTGAACAGCCAAGTCAGCAGAGCAGAATTCGCCGCCTTCATGCACCGCGCACTGGAATACAAAGAGAATCAATAATATTATTCACGACAAATCAGCAGCTGACCGGAAAGGTTCAGCTGCTGATTTTTTTGGTTTTGCATTTTTTATAGTATTATATTCGTTATTTTCATAAAATAAATCATGAATGTTTTGAAAAGGATGACGATACGTCTATTCTCCCCTATAATGAAAATAGACTTAGGAGAAGGAGCGTTATGGAATGAGTGAATTGCAAGACTTGTTGGCTGATAATCTCGTTTTCAACCATATCCCTTTTCCCATAATCATTATGAATGAAAACGGCCATACCGTTTGGTGCAGCCGCCACGCAGAAAGAGTTTTCCAGGTTGAATCAGAATCTGTCAAGGGCAAGATCAGCCCTTACATGAATCCGGATAAAGCCGCTCTCTATAAATGTTCATGGGAAAAGATACTTAACAGCAAAGAACCGATACGATTCGAAGAAGTTGAAGTTGAACTTGGCAACGGATCTGTGACATATACCACAGTGGTGACAAAAGTTTTCAAATCAGGAAAAGAAAAATTCATTCTCACCATTTTCGAAATGGATGAAGCACAGCAGGCAGATTCACCCGCGAGAGAACTCGAAAGTCTGCGAAGCGGTCTGGATGCATCCTTTATGATGCTGTATTTTGATGAAGAATTCCTGATTACATATGCCAATCCGCTTTTTTTGAAACTGAGCAAGTGGACGCCGAAGAGGATTCTTGGCAAACCCATCTGGCAAATGTTCGGCGACACTGAAAGCGACCATCAGAAAATCGAAGAAATGATGGAAACGTTGAAGAATGGTGAAGTCTGGAATGGCGAAGTCAAAAAAGTGAAAAAAGATGGTGAATTCTATTGGGTGGATTTGACAGCCATCCCGATTATACTCGCCGGTGCTGAAATTTATTATATATTCCTTGAGAAAGACATTACAGAAATAAAGGAAACTCAGCGTCACCTGGAGGAAATCGCTTTTATCGATCCTGTCACTGGATTGGAAAACCGCCATCGACTGGAACAAGTGGTCAATGAATTTATAGAAGAACGCAAGCATTTTTCGTTTGTCTTTTTTGATATCGACCATTTTTATACCTTGCGTGACGTTTCCAACAGCGATACAGAAAAAGAATTATTGATTGAGTTCACAAAAAGGCTCCGTATGTATTTTTCGGATTCGCTGATTACGCGAACCGGTTTGCATGAGTTTGCGTTGGTAACTCCTTTGAGCCAGTGGTTCATCGAAGGATTCCTCGCTTATCTGCAGCAGCATCCTATCTATATTCAAGGTACAGCAATTCCGCTGACGGTAAGCGGTGCAGTCACTCGCTATCCGGAAGATCAGCAGACCTTTGTCCATCTTATGAAAGCCTCCAATGCAACAATCAAAAAAATTAAAGAACGTGGAGGCAGTGCCATTTCTGCCCTGACAGCCGATGATCATGAACGGCTCAACAGAAAAGCCCTTATCGAACGCCGACTCATCCATGCACTCGATAAGCAAAATCTGGAGGTTCTATACCAACCGCAGATCAATCTGGCAACCGGCGATGTCGAGAGTGTTGAAGCGTTAGTCCGCTGGCAGGATGTCGAGGCTGGAATTGTCTCGCCTGACGAGCTAATACCGATCGCCGAAGAAAATGGGATGATTCACGAAATCGGAAGGTTTGTTATCGAAACAGTATGCCGCCAGCTGAGAGATTGGAGTGGCCGCGATATTTCGATGAATGTCAGTATCAATTCGTCCATACGGGAATTCCGCGATAAAGACATGGCGCGCTTATTCCTGGAAAATCTGACCTTCAATGGCTGTGATGCCAATCGCTTAACAATCGAAATCACTGAAAAATTCGCTTTGGAAGCGGAAGCTGAGCACTCGATTGTGCGGCAAATGAAGCAATTGAATCAAAAAGGGGTTTCATTCTCTTTAGATGACTTTGGGACGGGTTATGCTTCATTCCGCTATATGTTGCTGTTGCCTATTTCCAGTTTAAAAATCGATAAAGATATAATCCAATCGATTACCCAACAGGAAAAAATGCAAAAGCTCATCAATGGAATGATCCAATTCGGTAAATCGCTTGATTTGCAGGTGGTAGCTGAAGGTGTAGAAACGAAAGAACAGCTTGAATTGTTAAGAGCCATGGGCTGCGACAGCATCCAAGGTTATATCACTGGCCACCCAATGCCAGCAAAAGAATTGGAAACCTGGCTGAATCATTCATAAAACAATAAAAAAATCGGTGTGGCCCGGAATCAACTCCGTGTCATACCGATTTTTTTCTGCATTCTTTTCGCCTGCTGTTTAAAAATCATCTGCATCAAAACTTCCGCAAATACAAGCCCCATCGCAATTGCGCCTGAAATCATCAAGGCATCAGCCGCGAAGGAAATGGCTTCCAAATAATTATTTTCAACTATACTTCTCATCGAGTTGTATGCCCTGCTCCCTGGAACCAACGGAATAATCCCTGCAATACTGAAGACGATCATAGGCATTTTAAACTTTTTGGCAAGTATGTGGGCTACCAGTGCCACAGCAAATGCGCCGGCAAACGTCGCCTGGACAGAATCGCCGAAAGTCTCGTAAAATAAGCGGTAAATAAGCCAGCCACTCATTCCAACCAAACCACAACTGAGAAGTGTCCTGCGTGGAGTATTGAATATGACGCCGAAAGCGCCCGCAGCCAAAAAACTTAAAAAGGCTTCCAATGGCCAATTCATCCAATTCCTCCTTTAAAATGATAGTACAAGAGCAATTCCTGCTCCGATTGCAAAAGCGGTAAGAAAAGCTTCAGCCCCTTTGGATAATCCGGAAACAAAATGTCCAGCCATCAAATCCCTTACCGCATTCGTTATTAACAGCCCTGGCACTAATGGCATGACGGAACCAATAATAATCGTATCCAAGTCCTGGCCCAGGCCAACGTAGATTACCAGTGAAGCCAGCGCGCCTATAGCCAATGCCCCGACAAACTCAGCAAAAAATTTGACTCTGGTCTGTACCAGAATGGTTTCGACTGTATAAAAAGCAGTGCCTCCGATCAGAAAAGCAAAAGGAAGATCTTCCCATCCACCTCCGAGCAGAATCAGGAAACAGCCACTTGCCATTGCAGCTGCCAGCACCTGAACTTGTATCGGAAACATATAATCCGTTTTATCGATAATCTGCATTTCATCGTAAGCCTGTTGAAGTGTCAATTCGCCCGCCACCAGTTTTCTGGATACTGCGTTTACCAATGCCACTCGTTCAAGATCGGTACGTCTGCTGTTGATGCGAACAAATCTTGTAGCCATTTCATTGCTTGGAGAGAACATGATTCCTGTCGGTGTTATAAAACAATGGGAATCCATCATCTGCTGAGAAACTGCCATACGGATCATTGTATCCTCAATCCGATATGTTTCAGCTCCGCTTTCCATCATGATTTTCCCTGCCAAAAGGAAACAATCAAGAGCCAATTCCCTTCTGGTTTCACCTATCTGATTCACAAAAGTCCCCCTTTTCCTCTACACTTGCCCCTAATCATACAGCACCTGAACAAAAAATTAAACGCTCCGCATATGCGGAGCGTTTAATTTGAAGCTTTCTTCCCTTATTTATGGTTTAAGAATCACTTTTGTACAGTCATCTGTATGATCATTGAAAATTTGGTAAGCATCACTTGCCTGCTCCATCGGCATCACATGCGAAATAATTTCACGCGGATCAATTTGACCACTGTTGATCATTTCGAAAATTCTTGGCATCAAGTGGACAACCGGCGCCTGCCCCATTTTCATTGTTACATTTCGTTCGAAAATATTGCCCAGAGGGAACATGTTATAAGTCAGACCGTAAACTCCAGTCAATTGGATGGTACCAAATTTACTTACAGCGTCTTTTGCTATATCGATGGCACTCAAAGTACCGCCTTGCAGCTTCAGTTTTTGCTGCGCCGCTTCTGCAGCAGATTTTTTGCCGTCCATACCTACACAGTCAATGACAATTCTTGCGCCGCCTTTTGTGAGTTCATGGATGAACGCTCCGGTATTGTCATGTTGGCTGAAGTCCACAATTTCTACATTGTTTATCCGTTTCGCCCGTTCCATCCGGTAAGGCAGTTCATCTACAGCTATTACGCGGGCTGCACCTTTTAACCAGGCGAATTTCTGCGCCAATAAACCGACCGGTCCACAACCAAGAACAACCACAGTGTCGCCTTCTTTCACTCCTGAATGTTCAACACTCCAGTAGGCTGTCGGCAGGATATCAGATAGGAATAAAACCGATTCATCTTCAAGTTCCGATGACTCGGGTATGACGAAAGGCATGAAGTTTGCATAAGGTACACGTAAGTATTCAGCTTGGCCGCCTGGATAATTGCCGTAACGTTCTGTAAATCCGAAATACCCGCCCGTATCGAAATGCGGATTGCTGTTTGAATTATCACATTGGCTTTCCATTTCGTGGCTGCAATAGAAGCATTCACCGCAGCTGACATTGAAAGGAATGACTACCCGGTCGCCTTTTTTGACTTTCGTCACATCCGGTCCGACTTCTTCTACAATTCCCATTGGCTCGTGGCCGATTACATAGCCTTTATGTGTCGGAAGAGCCCCTTTATAAATATGCAAGTCCGATCCGCAAATCGCTGTAGAAGTGATTCTTACAATGATATCGTCTTTTTTCTGTATTTCCGGATCTTTTACATTTTTCACCTGAATATCTTTAGCGCCTTGAAAAGTAACTGCCTTCATCAATTATCCCTCCAGTGAATTTTCAGAATACTTTCTTTCTTCCCTTTTCTGGCAATAAAAAAACGTGCCAGAACAAATTTCTGGCACATTTCTTTTAAATTTAATATTCAATGGTATCCAAAATTTCAAAGGAACCCAAATCATAGCTAGTAATCTCACTGTTGGCGACTGTAAATAAGGTGTCCTCAATATAGATGATGCGCCGGATGCTGCTGTTCCAGTCTTCATACTGGGCAGAACTTTCATTGATGAGATCCGCCGTCTGCTCGATTCCTTCCGGAGTGATTGTATAGATCATCGCTCCTTCTCCTTCAAACTCGATGTAATCTCCATTTGTTTCTTCGTAAATGGCGATTGGAAATCCGTAAAGATTTTTTTCCTGGTGAGTGAAGAGAGCTTTATGATCATATTGCAGAGCAGAAGTTGTGCCTCTACCTCCGATGATTTCCGTATCTTTTTCAACCGGATTTTCAAAATCACTGACATCAAATAATGAAATCTTCATGCCGCCAGTGACAACACGGGCTTCCCCTGCTTTGGATGATTCCAATTTTGTGTCGGATCCAAAACCGATGAGATGGTCTTCTCCTAACGGATGCAGATAATTGGAGAAACCGGGTATTTTCAATTCGCCAAGAACTTTCGGCGACGAAGGTATCGCTACGTCTATGATGAATAAGGGATCTGTTTCCTTAAAGGTCACCATGTAGGCTTTGTCTCCCATAAACCGTGCTGAATAGATTCTTTCGCCTTCCGCCAGATCTTCAACGGAACCGACCTGCTCCATGCCGCCATCCAGTATGAATAAGTGATTTTTTGAAGGTGAGGTCTCGTCCCATGCGAGCCCTTCGGTTGTGACAATTCTGAAAAACCCGTTATGCTCATCCATGGAAAATTGATTCAATAATGTGCCTTTCACTTCGTTGGAAGCGATAAACGTGATATCAGTCTTATCTAAGGCGAATTTGAAAACTTCTGTATTCGCTAATTGAGGGATCCAAATATCCATGGAAATATTTTCATCCGATTCCTGCTCTTCCATCGGTACATATGCGGATGCAGTCAGGTAAAGGCTTTCTTTTGTCATGTAAAGCTGCTCATTGCCACCGAGAAACCCTTCTGTTGATACTTCATTTTCTACAGGGTTTTCAAGGTCTATTGCTGTGACAATGCTGTAGCTGCCTTCCATCGTTCCTGGAAGAATCGAGATTCTGTCGTAAGGCAAAGCAGTAAATTCATTGCCGCTTGCCGAATCGAAAGTCATCGGCCGAAGTTCCACTTCTTCACCTTCACCCATCATCCAAATATCCGGATAGACATTCGTCACATAATAGAGGATGCCGTCTGTCAGCCTTGCCCCGTTCAAATCCCCTTCAGTTCCGATTTTCCGCAGAAATTCTGGAGAAGACGGGTTGCTTATGTCATATAGGAAAACACTGGTCAAAGAGATGTGCGGAGCCATTTCGGCATTTATTTCCCCTTTCATCGGCGCAATTCCGTATTGGCTTCCCATCACCACCAGAGTATCGCCTGACAGGAATAATTGCTGCGGATACATTTCGGGCTCCAGTAATAACTCCGCTCCTGCTGTCAAGTCGGCTGGATTCCGTGCATCCGTTATCAGCACACGCGAATCACTGATGGAATAGATATAAGAACCGTCAGTCTTTACAAGGTCTGCTTCATCCACACCTGCAACCTGGTTATTGGTCGAAGAATGGTCCCCGCTTTCCGCCTCCGCTGCAGTATCGCTCGCAGCAGATTCCTCGGTGGCCATGCCTCCATCTTCGTTAAAAGCACCGTAACGTTCATTATTTTTCTGAAGAGCCAGCAATTTTTTGAAATAAGCTTTTAACTCTTCTTCATTGGACATGGAGGTAATTTCTTCCTGAACCGAAAATTCCACTTTTTCGCTGGCCAAACTTTTCAGGAAACTTCCTTTGATCGCTGACTTGTCCACATGCAGAATATATTGGCCTACTGAAATTTCCGGTATTTCCAGCGTCCTGCCATTCTCAAGCAAAGTCATTTCCACATCGACTGGATCTTCATCTGCATCCGTCAAATAAATATGTCCTTTTTCAATCGCGTCTGAATGGAGTGCTGAAGAAAAGTTAGCTCTCCATCCCTGTTCCGCCAATGTGACGGGTGATGCGCTGATTGATACTTTATCAATCATAAATGCATAACCGAGTCCTATTGCTGCTATGATGGCAGCTGCCACAAGCCATAAAACTCTCTTCTTCATAGATCACCCACATCCTCTCTGACTGATTATACTCATTAGACAGTCATATTCCAGAAAAGTTACAGAATTTATGTAATTCCTTTGATTATATCTCGAAATTCAGACGAGTAAGTTTCCACGCCGCTATCTAAAGGACTGACACCTTGTGCGATATTTTCCGTTCCCCCCGCGCTTCCGCCTCTGTTTCCAATGAGTTCTCCGAGTACGTGCTTCATATCTCCTGGAGCCTTTTTACCTTTCGCACACAGTATACGAATAGTCCGTTCTTCAGGAACTAAGAAAAGCAAATAGGCGGAGGGATTATTTTCTGTCGCAAACTTTGACAATTGCTGCACTTCCTTAAATTCGCGGCCATTGAATTCCCTTATTATCAAATTATCTTCAACTTTTAAGTTCTCTGCTTCCAGCTTCAAAATCTCGAGTGAAACCTTCTTCAGCTGTTTTTCTTTATTCCTTCTGTCAGTCAAAACAGCCTCTGCCGCTTCCGGCAGTTCTGACGCAGGAGCATTTAAACTTTTCGTCAATTGATCTGCCACCGACTGCAGCAAATCGAAATGGCGCATGGCGCGTTTGCCGCACAAAAAATAGATGCGTGTGCCGGTTTTCGCTTTTTCTGACCGTATAATCTTAAGCAGTCCCAGTTCCGCAGTATTGTTCAGATGTGTACCTCCACAGGCATTGATGTCTAAATCCGCTATTTTAACCAGGCGAATTTCTCCTTCTACTGCCGGTTTCTTGCGCAACTTCATGCCAGCAGCCTGCTCTTGGGTGACCCATTCCGTTTCTATCGGAATTTGTTTATAAATCAAAGCATTCACTTGCTGTTCCACTTTTTTCAGCTGCTCGGCACTTACCTCGGGAACATCCAAATCTATTGAAACTCTTTCTGTCCCCAGATGAAAACTTTTAGTCGCCATGCCCAAGCCATCATCAAAAACGGCACTCAGCAAATGTTGCCCGGTATGTTGCTGCATATGGTCAAAGCGGCGTTCCCAATCAATCGCAATTACGTAGTCGCCGATGTTCACTTTTCCCGCAGTGTAATGCCGGATTTCTCCATTGATGGTTTGGACATCCGTCACTTCAGCGTGTCCAATCACTCCAATATCTGATGGCTGTCCGCCGCCTTCCGGATAAAAACAGCTGCGGTCGAGCACAGCAAATTCCCCTCTATCATCCAGCCCGTTTGCCACCACTTTTGCAGATAGAGTACTTACTGCAGCATCCCGGTAGAAAATTCTTTCGGTCATGCGGTTCACCTCCTGTATTTATTTCAATAGTATCAATCGTTATTGTTTACTGATATGCTTCCAGTGGAAATGTATTAATAATAGTAGTTCTAAGGAGGTTTCCAAGTGCCTAAATTCAAGCGTTCAATATTATTGTATAACGGACAGGCAGGGGCGTCCACGGCGGACTCAGTCATTTCCCTGGCCGTTCCTGTTTTAGCTGCTGTTTCAGACAAACTTGAACTCATTCAAACGAACAGCCCGGAAGAATTGGCGGATGCGTGCCGTGAACTTGCTGCAGATGCGGATGCATTATTCGTAGCCGGTGGTGACGGCACAGTCCATGTGGCGGTCCAGGCGTTATCGGACGTACCGAATCCACCCCCTTTAGGAATTATTCCGAGCGGCACATGCAACGATTTCGCCAGAGCTCTTGATATTCCCATGGATTTGATTTCAGCTGCAGAATCTATGGTCGACGGCCAAATAAAGAGAATAGATGCAGCCAGTATCAATGGACATTCTTTCTTGAATTTCGCCGGAATCGGAATTATTACAGATGCTTCGGCAAATATAGATTCGCATCTGAAAGAGCGTTACGGCAAATTAAGTTATTTCATGAGCGCGCTTCAATCAATGCGCCAATCTGAGCCATTTGCAATTAATTTGACTGTAGATGGAGTTGAACATGCTGAAAACGGGGTGCTGGCTCTGGTGATGAACGGAAACTCCATCGGAACCCACGCTTTTCCGATGGATACGATAGATCCTTCGGATGGTCTTCTTGACGTGTTCATCATTCAGAATTCTTCACTGGCAGCGATATTGGAATGGTTTTCATTATCCAAACCTGATGCCTTTACCGAAGAGTTATCCCATGTACGGCATTACCAGGGCAAACAAATCCACATCGCTACCGATGAACCGATGGATATCGATACAGACGGAGAAATCTATTTAAAAACCCCCGCTGATATTGAAATCCTCCCGAAAAAATTGAATATGTTTGTACCCAAACTGGCGGACTTCCTTGACTAAAAACACAATAAAGACCTTGAAGATTGGTTAATCTTCAAGGTCTTTATCTATTTAATGCGGTTCTTTTAAAAATTTTATTCCTCAAAGGGCCATTTCGGGAGCATGTGGTTTAAACTTTTATCTTCTCTCATACCCAATACATATTCCGCCTGCATGATTGTATGGATTTCGCGTGTTCCTTCATAAATCACCGGCGCTTTCGAATTCCGCAAAAAGCGGGCTACGGGGTATTCATCTGAATAGCCGTATGCACCGTGGATTTGAACCGCGTCATCAGCTGCCTGATTGGCGAAATCACAAGCCTGCCATTTTGCGAGAGACGTCTCTCTAGTGTTCCTGATGCCCTGGTTTTTCAGCTCTCCTGCGCGGTATACCAATAAGCGGCTCATCTGATAGCCCGCCTCCATGCGCGCAATCATTTGCTGCACCAGTTGATGTTCACCAATGGGTTTTCCGAATGTCGAACGGGTGCGGCAGTAATTCACACTTTCTTCTATACATGCGCTGATCAATCCACAAGCTCCCGCCGCTACTGTAAAGCGGCCGTTATCCAGAGACGCCATCGCTATCTTGAAGCCTTCCCCTTCTTCGCCCAATCGATTGCCGACTGGTATACGCACATCATCAAAAAATAATTCCCCTGTGTTTCCTGCGCGAATCCCGTATTTGCCTTTGATCGCTTTGGATGAAAATCCTTCGCGGTCACGCTCGACGATAAAAGCGCTGATGCCCTGATGTTTTTCAGCTTTATCCGTATAAGCGAAAACGATAAAATGATCAGCCGAATCACATAAGGATATCCAGGTTTTTTGGCCGTTCAAGATATACTCTTCGCCATCACGGACAGCCGTACTTGAAATTGCAGCTACATCTGAACCTGCTCCAGGTTCGGTCAATCCGAAAGCACCGATTTTTTCGCCTTTCGCCTGCGGCAATAAAAATTTCTGCTTCTGTTCTTCCGTTCCCCATTGAAGAATCGTCATCGAATTCAAGCCGGTATGAACGGACACAGCCGTCCGAAACGTCGTGTCCCCTCTTTCCAATTCTTCACAGACAATCGCAAGCGAATTATAATCCATCCCGCTGCCGCCGTATTTTTCCGGGATACAAACTCCCATCAATCCAAGCTCGGCCAGCCGCTTCCAGATTATCGGATCAAAACCGCCTTTACTGTCCCATTCTCCTATATGAGGCAGGATTTCATTATCCACAAATTGTTTGACCGTCTTTCTTAACAATGATTGTTCCTCTGAAAAGCTGAAGTCCATTTCAAAACCTCCCGACGCCTTATTCTTATTGCTGAAATGCTGTCCGCTGCACTGACTCTTTAATTTCAACTCCGCGTTTCGCCATTTCCTTGATGTATTCATCTCCTGGCACGATAAGTTCCGGTGGGTATGACCCCCGCTTATCGATCAAGCCTGTTCCAATCATCTGAGCAACTGCAGAAATGGTGAAAGCTGTCGCCCGTGCCATCGCCGTCACTCCTGACTGGCGATCTTTTTTGGTTACCATATTATAAGTATAAGTGAGTTCTTCATCATCTTTAGTACCGGATACAGTTATCCTGAGCACGACTGCATCTTCTTTATCTCCCAGTTCTGTTATTGGAGTTAAAACTTCCCGCAGAACGTCACGTATTTTAACTTTTTGCCCTTCTACTGTGACAGTTTTCTCACGATCTGTAAAACCAAGATCGACAAGCAGTTGAAATTTTTCCGCATGCCCTTTATAACGAAGCGTTTTATATTCCAGGTTGTCAATATCACTGAACGTATCCGTCATTGTCGATGTGCCGCCTGAAGTATGGAAAGCTTCCAGCTCACCGAAGTCTTCAAATTCGACCCGTTCGATTTCAGAAAGTGATGGAACTTCCAATAGCTTGCCATCCCGCAGAACATGCGAAGGATCTGTATAATGGTCAAAAACACCATCCAATGAAAAAACGTGATTGTATTGAAGCGGCGGTTCAGGATGGACAGGAATACCGCCTACCAATATTTTGATATCACTGACCCGGTCAAGCTTGCCCGCACCATAGCCGGTGATGATGTTGATCATTCCCGGGGCGACCCCAAGATCCGGAATGAGAGTCACTCCTTTTTCAAGGGCCTTTTCATGAAGATTCAAAACGGCATCGGTAGCGCCTCCAATGTGCCCACCCAAATCCACGGCGTGGACACCGCATTCAAGCGCAATTTTCGCTACTTTAACATTAAAAGTGTAAAACAGCGCATTGATTACCACATCCGCTTTGGATATAACCGATTTCAACGATTGATCATCATTCGCATCCAGATGGAGCACTTCCAGCTTGTCATTGTTCAATCCGTGCTTAAAGGCTTCCGCTTTACCGGTGTCCACATCTGCCAAATAAACTTTTTCCACTTTTTCATTTTGAATTAGATCGCCTGCAGCCTGCTTGCCCATGAGTCCTGCACCTAATACCGCCACTTTCATCTCGGGTCATCCCCTTTCCTTTTTATATTTCGTTGTCTATTTGCGCCCGCTGCAATTTTCCGCTGAAATCCACATAAACTGATTTCCACTCAGTAAAGACATCGAGTGCAGCAACGCCTGAATCCCGGTGGCCATTGCCGGTCCCTTTTGTTCCGCCGAACGGCAAATGAATTTCCGCTCCGGTCGTACCTGCATTAATATAGACAATTCCCGTATCCAAATCCCGTTGAGCTTTAAATGCACGATTCACATCCTGTGTATAAATCGAACTGGAAAGTCCGTAAATGACACCATTATTCACTTCGATTGCCGCTTCAAAAGAGTCCACTTCAATAAGGGAAATGACAGGACCGAAGATTTCCTCCTGAGCTATGCGCATGGAAGCTTCCACATCCGTAAACAATGTCGGTGCGTAATAGTTCCCTTTATCGTAATGGCCGCCAGTCAAGATTTCGCCTCCTGAAAGGAGCACGGCGCCTTCCTGTTTTCCGACTTCTATATAGGAATGGATTTTTTCAAGTGCTTTTTTATTGATGACCGGCCCTACTTTTATACTTTCATCCGTACCATCGCCAATTGTCAGGCTTTCCATTTTTTTCAGCAGCCTGTTCTGAAGTTCTTCTTTCACTTCTTTATGGACAATGACGCGGCTGCAAGCGGTGCAGCGCTGACCCGCAGTTCCAAAAGCACTCCATAATATCCCTTCAACGGCAAGATCCAAATCTGCATCTTCCATGACAATCACCGCATTCTTGCCGCCCATTTCCAATGAAACTTTTTTCAAATGGCGGCCACCGAGTTCCGCCACTTTCCTGCCCGTATCCGTTGAACCGGTAAATGAAATGACTCTTATGTCAGGATGTTCGATCATGGCGGTGCCGACTTCAGACCCTGCGCCGAAAACCACATTGGCAACGCCGTCCGGAAGTCCCGCTTCAGCAAATATTTTGCTCATTTCGTATGCCATCATCGGGGTTTCTGTTGCAGGTTTCCATAAGAAAGTATTACCAGCCACAATTGCCGGAAAAGATTTCCACGTAGCGATGGCCACCGGAAAATTCCAGGGTGTTATCAATCCGACAACTCCAATCGGCGCACGGACACTCATGGCAAATTTATCCGCCAGCTCGGAAGGCGTCGTTTCACCAAAAAGCCGACGCCCCTCACCCGCCATATAAAAGGCCATGTCTATGCCTTCCTGAACTTCACCTCGACCTTCTTCGATCACTTTTCCCATTTCTTTGGTCAGAACTTGTGCGAGATGTTCTTTTCTTTCCTTCATAATTCTTCCGATTTCATATAGATACGACGCCCGCTTTGGAGCCGGAACTTTCGCCCAGAATTTTTGAGCCGCTTTAGCAGCCTTTGCTGCTGCATCGACATCTGCAGCCGAAGACAGCTGAACTTGCGCCAGTTCTTTACCGTTTGCCGGATTCAGCACAGCTGTGAATTTCTGATTTTCAGTAACTTCCTGCCACTTTCCATTCACGTAATTTGTTATCTTCATTTTCATTCCTCCTTCATAAATGTCTAAAATAAAGAAAGCGCTTTCATAACCATTATTTCACATTTATGAGCAAAAGCACAGCCACTTTCCCTTTATTTATTGAATTATCCGAAATCTTAAATTCAGGAGCAATTGTAATGTGAACTCGTTTAATTACCATGCTTAAAGAATCATTTTATTTAACAAACTGGAAAAGGTATTGACACTTACGGAACGTCATAGTCTAATCAAATGGAAGAGGTGATCAATATGTACAAAGTACAGGAAGTAGCTACAATAGCAGGAGTCAGTGTACGGACTCTGCATCATTACGACAGTATCGGTTTGATGAAGCCTTCAAATATTGGTTCTAACCGCTACCGTTACTATAACGATGACGATTTGAAATTGCTCCAGCACATTCTGTTTTTCAAAGAGTTAGGATTTTCACTGAAAAAAATTCAGGAATTGGTGGCCGAAGGATTTGACCCCACCTATGCTTTGACTCAACACACCGAATTATTGCGCCAAAAGAAAGAGCGTATTGAAAAATTGATAGAAAATGCCGAACTTACACAATTGGAATACGCCGGAGTTCAGGAACTGAGTAACGAAGAGCGTTTTTCACCGTTCGGCATCAAAAAGACGGATGACAACATTAAGCTGTATCTTGCTTCTTCTGTGCCATCCGCAGCTGTTGAGGCTGAGCCGGCAGTGGAAGAATTCCAAGGCGAAGATGATATTCTCGAAGACGTGAACTTTACAGAACCCGAACCTGCTTTGGAAGAATCGGAGACAGCAGTGGCGACTGCGACCGACAAACCAGAAAAAGAAGAAGAAGATTTGGAAGAAATCAATCGCGAAGGAGACCGCATCTACAACGCCGTTTCCAATTTGATGCATCTGCCGCCTGAAGCTTCCGAAGTCCAAATCGAAATGCAAGCCTATTATAATTTGCTCGACCGCTTCTACAATTGTTCACCGAAAATGTTCCGTGGTCTTGCTGATCTTTATGCAAATGACAGCCGTTTTGCGAAGAATATCGACCGCCATGGAGCCGGCTTATCCAAGTACCTGCGTGAAGCAATGTACATATTTGCTGACGGTCTGGCAGATGCTTGAGTTGGTTGGAACTTGCGTGAACTGCGGGAAAGAAGTATTTTGCCGCGACGGATTTCTTGATGGGGTTTATATAGAAGGGGAACTTTTCTGTTTCGCCTGTACCGCTGAAAAGAACGAATAAGTTTGATTATTTATAATATTTAAGGTCAAAAAAAGCTGCCCAAAGAGGCAGCTTTTTCGCTTTCATATATATCAAACTTCGGATGTTTCTTTTAAAGCGTCGAGTCTTGCCTGTACTTCCGGACCTGTCAAACCATGTTCGAATGCATAACGGTTGCGCGGATGTTCGCGGCATTCGTCACTGCATGAACGCATATACTTATGCTCGTTTTCTTCAGAGCTCAGGATTTTTTTATTGCAGTCCGGGTTTGCACAGTTTACGTAGCGCTCACATGGCTCACCTGTGAAATGGTCTTTGCCGACTACTGTATGTTCCACTTGGTTAACAGGCACTGCGATGCGCTCATCAAAGACGTACATCTGTCCGTCCCAAAGCTGCCCTTTCACTTCTGGGTCTTTACCGTAAGTAGCGATGCCGCCGTGAAGCTGTGCCACATCTTCAAAGCCTTCTCTTTTCAGCCAGCCGGAGAATTTTTCACAGCGGATTCCGCCTGTGCAATACGTCAAAATTTGCTTGCCTTCAAACATCTCTTTATTTTCTTTGACCCATTCCGGCAAATCACGGAAGTTTTCGATATCCGGACGAATAGCGCCCCGGAAATGGCCAAGGTCGTATTCATAATCATTGCGGGCATCAAGGACGATTGTGTCCTGATCCTGCATGCGTTTATAGAATTCAGCAGGCTCCAGGTAAGTGCCAGTCAATTCTTTGGGATTGATGTCATCTTCCAGGCCTAAGTGAACGATTTCTTTTTTAGCGCGAACGTGCATTTTCTTGAATGCGTGTCCGTCAGCTGCGTCGATTTTAAAGACAATATCCGAAAAACGTTCATCATTTTTCATCATCTCCATATAAGCTTCCGTTTGATCGATTGTTCCTGAGCATGTACCATTGATGCCTTCTTCAGACACCAGGATACGGCCTTTCAGTTCGAGCTCCTTGCAGGCTGCCAAATGCTCAGCTGCAAAAGTTTCAGGCTCTTCGATCGGTGTATATAAGTAATATAGTAAAACGTTGTGTGTATGATTTTGCATGAATCATACCCCCTATTCTTCTATTTGCTTCTGAAGTCATCGAGACTTCAAAACCTCAATCATTTTACAATAAACCACAGTATTAATCAACTTACTTCAAATGAAAAAAACAGCCGCGAGCACGGCTGTTCCAAGTATTTATTAAACAGATGTTCTCTTCAACAAACCCTGTTTTTAACGGATTGGCCCTCCAGGCAGGCTGTGATTGCTTCGGCATTCAACGCCATCATCTCCAGCCTCGTCCGAATACCGGCACTGCCGATATGTGGAAGAACAGTCAGATTATCGAGCTCCAGAAGCTTATTGTTTAGAGGAAGCGGTTCCTGTTCAAAAACATCGAGGCCCGCTGCCCAGATTCCCCGCGATTTCAGCGCTTCGTACAAGGCTTCTTCATCCACAATTCCGCCTCTGGCAACATTGACGAGACATGCCGTATCCTTCATCAATGCCAACTCGCGTTTGCCGATCATCCCTTTGGTTTCTTCCGTCAAAGGAGTAAGGATCATAACAAAATCGGATTTGGAAAGCAGCTCGTCGAGTTCCGCATATTCCACATCTTCGAGGCTTCTGCGGGTACGGTTATGATACATCACTTTCATGTCAAAACCGCCAGCTCTTCTGCATACTCCTTCTCCAATTCGACCCATACCAATAATTCCGAGCGTAGCGCCATAGACATCCTGCCCGGTCATGCCCATCGGCGTCCATGACTTCCACTCACCTGAACGAACAGTTTTTTCCGCTTCAACCACACGTCTGGCAGTGGCCAGCAACAATGCAAACGCCAAATCTGCCGTCGTTTCCGTCAGAACTTCGGGTGTATTCGTCACAGCGACTCCCTGTTCCCTCGCCGCATCCAAATCAATATTGTTGTAGCCGACCGCCAGATTGGATATGATCTTTAAATTCGAAGCTGCTTCTATTAATTCTCTATCTATTTGATCAGAAAGCATCGTCCATAAGGCAGATGCTTTCCCCGCTTCTTCCATAAGGACTTCGCGCGGCACGGGTTTTTCTTCCTCCGGCCACATCCTTACTTCATAGGAATCTTCAAGACCTTTGATTGCCTCATCCGGCAATTTTCGGGTAATATAAACAATCGGCTTCATAAAACATCCTCCAATCCAATTATCTAATTATTATAGCAACTTCTATATCCAGCTTCAATTTCCAAGCGACAGAGCCTATTTTTTATTTTTTCTCCGAAACAAGTACCAAATTACTGCAACCATTCCCAATGCCAACAAAACATATACCACATTGGAGTAAAGACCAATTTGGTGCATGATCTCTTCACGATTTTCCCCAACCGCTGCACCAATAAAGACAAGGATAGTATTCCATATCAGCGTTCCGGCAATCGTAAACAGCAGAAACATTTTCACATTCATACCGGACATGCCCGCGGGAACCGAGATAAGGCTGCGGACCACAGGAACCAGTCTTCCAAAAAAAACAGCCCAAACTCCGTAACGGTCAAACCAGGCATCCGCTTTGTAAAGATCTGCCTTTTTAAGCCGCAGCCACTTGCCGTATTTTTCGACAAGCCCTTCCAAGCGCTCAACACTCAGCCATCTGCCGATATAATATAGGATCACAGCTCCCGCAACCGAACCGGCAGTCGAGGCCGCGATGACTCCAGGTATACTCAATCCGGCGGCAGTCGTCATGAATCCGCCGACCGTCAAAACAATTTCAGAAGGAATTGGCGGAAAAATGTTTTCCAACAAAATCAGAAAAAATATCCCCGCATATCCGAAATCTTCCATTACAGCAGTAATCCATGCTTCCATCTAATCCCACTCTTCCATTCATTTATTTTCGAATTTCATCTTCACAGACCACAACTCTGACCGGCTGCCGATACGGATTGGCGGCCCCCAAAAGCCGAAGCCTGAGGAAACCAGAAAATGGGTGGCCTCTTTTAAACGGTACCCATAATCCAGCTCGAATACTCTTTTGGTAATCAAGTGATTCGGCCACATCTGCCCTTTATGCGTATGGCCAGAAATATGAAAATCAACACCCAATTCAGCCGGCGTTTTTAAGTCGGAAGGTGTATGATCCATGACAATCCACGGCAAGTTTTGTTTCGGCTTTAAATTTTCAAGAGATTTCCTATTTCTGTTCGTCCGCTCTTCTCTTCCAGTAAGATGAAGTCTGCCACCAATTTCAACAGTTTCATCCCTGAGTATTGAAACGCCAGATTCTTCCATGACACGGACGAGCAAAGGGATTTTTTTACCGTAATATTCATGATTGCCCAAAACTCCGAATACACCGTATTTCGTAGACAGCTTGCGCATTACTTCAGACATTCCATACCTGGCATACCATACTGGATCGTCGTCAACCAGATCGCCCGCCAATAATACAAGGTCGGGCTCAAGTTTATTGCTTATCGACACAAAACGCTGCAAATGACGCTTACCCGACAAAACTCCGAGATGGAAGTCAGATGCGACAACAATATTCAAATCTTCCCCGCTGCCTTCCACAATAAATTCTTTTTTCCGGATAACAGGACTATAAGCCAAAAAAGTACCTGTGATGAAAATTAATACAAACAGCAAAACAACCACTGCCCCTGTATATTGAAGATTCAACGGGTGGTCAATTATAAAAACAGCAAGGTTGGCAACCGGCACTATCAAGAGCGCATACTGAAAAAAAGCCAGCCAATAAGATCCGATGATCGTAAAACCCAACCATTTATGGCCCAGCCTCCCGATAAAATAACTGAAAGCCAACACTGCCCACATACATGCAAAGAACCAGCCATTTAAATTCAGAGAAAAACTGAGCAGCCACACGAATGCGGCCCATCCTATGTATCCAGCCAGAGAACAATAAATCATCAACACTACAAGCCCCGCAGCTATCTGCTTCAAAAACCCCACACCTCGTTTCCGTTTTTCTTCCATTATACCCTTCCTGCCATCTATGCTAACTACCTGACAACTACTAAGCCTCAAGTCCGAGTAAAAGATGGAGTGACAGACCGTGTTGCGGTTTTCCGTTGCTTGATAAGATAAAGATAGAAATTGAGAGGAGGAAACAACTTGAACAAATTTTGGATGGCAGTCATCGGCATAATCGCCGGCATTATCGCCTTATCGAATCTTGGACCCATCATCGGACTCGCATTCTCGGGAGTCATCGTCTATATCGGAGTCCATTACTACATGAAAAGCAATTCAACAGCCGCAAAAATACTGTGGGCAATTGTTGGCGTAGCAGGGGCTCTATCAGCAGTATCCAATGTACCCGCCATAATCGGCATTTTGGCTATCGCCGTGTTATGGTACATCTACAAAAAGTGGAATGAAGAAACAGTTTCAACACCGGTCAAAAACGATCCTTTCACAAACTTTGAAAAACAATGGGACAAGCTTACAAAATAAGGAGGAATAAAAATGACAACATTATGGCAACGTTTGAAATTTGCGGTGGCAACGGACATGGATGCAATTCTTGACAAGAAAGAGGAAAAAAATCCGATCAGTTTATTGAATAAATACATTCAAGAAGCTGAAAAAGAAACGGAAGCCACTGGCAAATGGCTGGAGCGCCAATCGGCTCTTGGAGGCAAGCTCGAAAAAGAATTGCAGGAAGCGGAGAGCTTCCTGGAAAAACGCCAGGCACAGGCCGAACTTGCCCAGGCTGCAGGCGAAAGTGATTTATCCCAATTTGCCGAGCAGGAAGTTGAGGCCTACCGTTTCCGTGCAGAAGAACTGCGTAAAGCTCTTGACGAAAACTCAGCTGAAAATGTTGCACTTGAACAGCGTTATGAAGAAATGAAACATAAAGTGAAAGATATGAAAGTGCGCCAACTCCAATTGATGGGTAAAGAAAACGCAACGCGTGCCCATTACCAGATGGATAAAATCCTGAACCCTGAACTGGTGGCTGAACGGATTGGCTCGTTCGATGACATGGCGAGTTATATCAAATCTCTTGGCAATAAAGTTGAAGAGCGCCACGAACGTTCGACAATGGAACGCCGACTTGAAGCGCTTGAAAAAAACAGCGCGAAAACAAAAGAAATTGTGTAAGCTAGAGTAAGAGGGATACATTGCCCTCTTACTTTTCCGCTGCAAAGAAGGAGGCAAAAACTGCGATGAATTATTACTCTACCAACAGACAGGCATTTTTTGCCTTGAGCGCATTATTTCTCATATTCGTAGAAGCTGCTTTTTTTGGAAATGGCAGCGTTTTTTTGGTTCTTCTTGGCATCGGACTCATTTATTATGGCAATAAGAACAGTACTAAATACCGAAAATCCTATTTCTGGACCGGCTTTCTCCTGATCAGCATTTCGATTCTCTCCATGTGGAGTTTACGCATGCTTATTTTGGCTGCAGCTGTTTATCTTCTGCTGCGGCTTTGGAAAGGCGAAGAATGGCAGCAGGAAGTGCCATTAAAAGGTCCAATTGACAAAGGATTGATCCAAAATAAGTTCTTTTCCGCTCAGGCGACTCCCATCGAATCCTATGAATGGAAAGATATTCATGTTCAAGGCTTTATCGGCGATCTGTTGATCGATGTTACGCAAACCGTATTGCCGAAGAGAGCTTCCTTGGTTTCGATTCGCCAGGGCTTCGGACGGGTTCGCCTGATCGTTCCATATGAAGTACCCGTACGCATTTATTATTCGACTGTTTTTGGGGATGCACGCTTTTTCAACGGAGACAAACAGCGGCTTTGGTACGGCTCTGTACAAATTCAAGACGGCTATGAGCATATTGAAGACGCAAAATCAGAATTGATCGTTTCTGTCACTACCTGGATGGGGGATGTCGAGGTGATTCGCCGATGAGAGGCATTCTTCCGCGCAGTTTATTTTTCATGATTCTGTTTGCCGCAATCATCTTCAGCATTTTACTTGCTCTTCTCGGCTGGCCTGCTGTAAATACATGGTCAGTGTTGTGGGAAGACTTTGTGGCTGGCCTTCCTTTCGGTATCTGGCTCTTCGTTTTGATGGTCGCCCTATCCGCCGGAATTTCCTGGTGGACCGAATCATTGTCACGCGCGAAAGTGAAGGACATCGAAGAAATTTTCCAGGCACTCCTGCGCAACGAAGACAAAACAGCCATTGAAGCTGCGCAAATGAAAACTTTGCCGACTCAACTCTCAGTATCCATCCTAAAACTCCAAAAATTATTGGAGTCCCAACGCAAAAGCCTGACACGCATCGCCAATGAGCGAGCCGAAACACAGGATCAAATCATCCAGGAACGGCTTGTCATGGAGCGTCAGCGTCTGGCGAGAGAATTGCATGATTCCGTATCCCAACAATTGTTTGCGGCTTCCATGCTGTTGTCTTCCATGACCGAAGATAAAGAGGCTTCCCCCGGTTTATTGCAAACAGAAAAAATGGTCCAGCAAGCCCAATTGGAAATGCGGGCATTATTGCTTCACCTGCGGCCGGCAGCACTTCACGATAAAAGTTTACGGCAAGGTCTGTATGAACTGGTCTCCGAATTGAAAGAGAAAGTCTATTTCACGATTGACCATAAACTCGAAGAAGTGCCGTTGCAAAAAGGCGCCGAAGATCATCTGTTTCGCATAGCCCAGGAAACCTTATCGAATACATTGCGCCATTCCCAAGCCACCGAAGTCCACATACTTTTTATTGAACGGGACAATTTCGCCATCTTACGCATACAGGACAACGGTGTCGGTTTTGAAAGTGAGCAGTCGAAATCGACTTCCTACGGGCTGAAACATATTGAAGAGCGCGCCATCGAAATCGGCGCGACAAGCAAAATCGTATCTGTTCCTTCCGAAGGAACGATTGTTGAAGTCAAAGTACCAATTGAAAGGAAGATTGCAAATGATACGAATCCTGTTAGTCGATGATCATGAGATGGTCCGAATAGGTGTTTCCGCTTATTTGCAGGCACAAGCAGATATGGAAGTTGCCGGTGAGGCAGTAAACGGGGAAGAAGCTGTAAAGATGGCACTGGAACTGCGGCCGGATGTCATCCTGATGGATATGGTCATGCCGGTCATGAACGGAGCAGAAGCAACCGAACAGATCATCAGTAAATGGCCGGAAGCGAAAATCATGATTGTCACCAGTTTTTTGGATGATGACAAAGTGTATCCTGCATTAAAGGCCGGTGCCGTCAGTTATATTTTAAAAACCTCGAAAGCTTCTCGCATTGCAGATTCGATCCGTGAAACGATGAACGGTACTCCTGTTCTTGAACCGGAAGTAATGAGCAAAATGATGAAACAGATGCGCCACGAACGGGTGTTGCACGAAGATTTAACCGATCGGGAAATGGAAATTCTCCTGCTACTGGCCCACGGCTATACGAATCAGGAAATTGCAGATGAACTTTACATAGCCCTAAAAACAGTGAAATCCCATGTCAGCAATCTGCTGGCCAAACTGGAGGTCCATGACCGGACTCAGGCAGTCATCTATGCTTTCCAGCATAAACTGGTGGCTCCGCGTGATT
>CAZGMW010000004.1:0-20678 GCA_964526895.1 uncultured Planococcus sp.
ACATCAAGCATAACTGTATTTGGTTCCATTGTCTAAAATTTCTGGCTTTGCGAATAAAACCTTCACTAGTTTTAGCCACTTCACAAAAAATATAAAAAAGCTTAGAAAAAGCAGAGCTCTTTCCAAGCTTTCTTCATATAAAATTAATCGGTAATACTTAAAATTTTCTAAACCATTTCCTCAACCAATTCATCGATATCTTCATGAATCGCTTCGAACAACGGCTCTTCCCCGATTGCCATTAAAAAGTTTATGCCGTCCTCTTTATGGAACAACTTGCGCAATGTTGCGATCGCTCCCGCTTTATTGCCAAGCATCATTTCGCAGCGCGCCAATTCGTAAAAGGCTGGCGAAAAGTCCGGTTCTTCGTTCGTTAAAGCTGTCAGAAGTTGATGCCCTTTTGCCGCTTCGCCCATCTTCATATGGCTCATTCCACGGGCCATTCGAATCCATACACTGCTTTCGAGTTCTTCCGGAATCCGCGCAAGCAGCGCCGGGACTTCGGCTTTTCTTTCATCAGAAAGGATTTCAAGCATACGGACATACGGCTCTCCGTTAAACGGTTCCAGCCGGATGACGTGATCATATTTCTCCAGGGCTTTGTCCGTTTCGTTGATGACAACAAGCGCATGGCCCCAAGTCATCAGCACAGCTGCATCGTCCGGCTGTTCATTATGAAGCTTTTCCGCCAGTTCGATTGCTTTATGGATCAATTTTTCCGATTGTTTGTCGACCGCCAGCTGCATCGTCGCTTCCAATTGCAGGCTCGCCGCTTCGTAATTGCCGGTCCGTTTCACAAACGGCTCCAATTTACCAAGGGCTTCTTTTGACATGCCACGGCTTAAACAAAACTCCGCATTCCGCAGTACTGGCATTTCACTTTCAGGGGCACGCTTCCTAGCTTCACCAAAAAGGATAAAAGCCGTTGTGGTTATACGGATCCGCTGTCCGGCGTGAAGAATCTTACCGATACCGCTTTTTTGCCCGTGTTCAAGTTCCGCCTCTTCTTCTGTTTCCACAAACCATTGACACAAGGCATCGGCGCAGTGGGCTTGGGCCATCCCCAGCTTCACACCCTTGAATAACTTTTTCAAACGCTTATTAATGTCATGGGTTTTGCCCATTTCCGCATAAATCCGGACATACTCGCCGTAAAGCCGTTCGTCTTCCGGATGCTCGGCGATCAGTTCCTCCAACAACAAGGCAGCTCGTTTCAACTGGCCTCTCCGCACGCAGAATTCAGCATGCTGATAATAGGAAGGAAATGCGCCATTCAGCGCTTTGGCCTGTTCGAAAAGATCTTCCGCTTCTTGGATGCGGCCTTCTTTTTCCGCACAATGCGCTTTTCCGACAAGCCACCATTCTTCCGGTACCTGTTCTGCAACCTGATCCAATGTCTTCGAAATCGCTTTGACCGATTCTTCCGTCACAGCCAGTTCGAATAATTCCTTGAAATCGAGTTCAAGCGGATCATTCTGCAATAAAATCAGAGCCGCCGCAAAAGCACGGGGTATGTCTTCCTTATCCGTATAAACTTTGACCAATGCTTCACGCACAGCGGAATTAGCGGGATCGAGTTCCGCACTGCGGATTAAATACGGAATGGCTTCATCCAATCTGCCTGCTTCCGCTTCCATCAAGCCGATTTGGAAATTAGCCTGTGCACTTGGCTCTTTCCTCAAAGCTTCTTCATACAGCTTACGCGCAAATGGATTGTTCCCTGCCTGCTCATGCAATTGCCCTTCGATACACAGCAGAGTTGCATCGTTCTCGGTTTCACGCAATTTCTTGAATTTACTCAAGACACGATTCCGGAATAAAGGGTTGCCTCCAAAATCCGCGTATTGCAATGCCATGTCTTTATAATCGTCCAGCTCTTTTTTCTCGAGACCTTGTTCCAACAGAGCCAAAGCGTGCTGCTGTCCCGTGTATTCCGGCCATTCATCCCACAGCATTGTAGACGAACGGATAAAATAACCGGCATCGCCTTCGGCCGCGTATTGTTCCAAAAACGCCACGGCCGGTTCAAAGCGGTTTTGCTTCACAAGCGTGTGTGCGATGTACGTCACGGCCACCAAATCTTCCGGATCGAGTTCGAGCGCTTTGCGGTACTCGCTTTCGGCTTCAGCAAATTGCTCTTGTTCAACAGCGATATGCCCGCGGTACACGTGGAGCACGTCTTTATTCTTCGAATGCTCCAAGCCTTTATCGACAATCGTTGATGCCTCTTTCCAGTTTTCCGCCTCCATATGGATTTCGGCAAGACGCAAATAGGCATACGGCAATTCCGGAATCATTTCGATATAACGCTCAAAGGCATCAATAGCTTTTGCCTCTTCGCCGAGCGCCAGAAGACAACGGCCGATCTCATAGATAAAATAACCGTCTTTCGGATTTTCCGAACTCAAATTTTGGAACCGCGCCAATGCTTTTGTGTAAGCGCCAGATTCATATTGGATCAGGCTATGCGTAACTTGCGCCTGCGTATCCGACGGCAATTGCTCCACTGCAATCAGCGACCATTTATAAGCTTGATGAATTTTGCCCACTTCCATATAACAGCGCGCCAAATGGCTGTATGCCGACGGCTGATAATGATCCAACTCGATCGATTGCTTGAAATACGGAATCGCCTGCGTGTGGTTGTCCTGGTTCATCAGGATGACACCGCGCAGAAACAGCGCATAAGGGCTGTTCTTTTCATTGACTGCAGCGAGACAAGCCAGCGCTTCCGGCAATTCATCCTTCTGGAAATGCATATGTGCGATCAATAGCGCAAGGTCTGAATCTTCCGGACCGAATTCCTGTCGAAGCCGCTCCACCCATTTATCGTGAAGCGCTTTTGCCCGGTCGGAAAACAGAATCGAAATCCCGATTACGGCAGCATAACGTTCTTCCGGATGCTCTTCCAGGAAAGCAAAAAAGGCTTCGCTCTCCAAATCCTCTTCCTCATCCAAAAACTCATACATCTCTTCATAGAACCGATGCTCTGCAGGATTCAGCTCCGCCAATAAATACTCCTGTTCTTTATTAACGAAAACCATACTAAGCGAATCCGTCATCTTGTAGCCGTCTTTCAGTTCCGCATAGGGGATCAGCGTCGGTGCCAAGTCGTTCGGATCTTGTATGAGCACCACTTGCAGCCGGTCATCATAGCCGACCACAACCTGCACATGCGCACTGTTCTCAATCATCATCGACAGAAGCACTGGCACACCGGCATCAACCATCTTCTTGTAAAGTTCAAGATTCCCTTTGAAATATTGCCCCTTCAGACCGAGCGACTCCATATACGTCATTGTCGTCCGGAGTTTTGATCCTGTCACGTCAAACACATGGGAGGCAATCTCGTCCTGCCCGATTTCCATGCCGTACGCTTCCAGCATGATCGACAGTGACGCCGGCATACAATAATCGAGCTTCTGAACCTTCGGTGTCAGTTTCAACTGTTTATGGAGTGCATCACGGTGAATTTCCGTTTTGCCGAAGATCGTCTTTTCCAATATTTTTTGATGTTGTGAAATCCAAGCTTCCAGCTCATTCCATCTTTCCAGCTTGTACATGCATTCGGCTGCCAGAAATACGTAAAAATCCCGATTGGCATGAAACGGATTTTTTGCATTGATGTCTTCCATCAAACGCATTGTTTCTTCAAAACGGTTAAGGTGGAACAGGCGTCTCACCTGTTCCATCCAAAATGACCAGTTGTCCGGATACAGCTTTTGCCCTTCCTGCAGCAACTCGAGAGATTCCCTTTGACGGCCCACTACCGACAAATGATTGGCCAATAAGCTTTGCACATAATCATTGCGTTCAGCATTCCGATCCGTTAAAGCGTTACTTAAAATCTCTTCGGCTTCATCCCATTTCCCGCTATGAAGATTGTAAAGCGCTTCAAGATCCGCCCATGTTTTGCCTTTCGCTTCTTTAATCTTCTCCATTTGCTCTTTCGCTTCCGGCATCCGGTTCAACTGGCAGAACACGCGGAATAGGAGCATATGCGCCGATACCCGTTCGTCTACCGTGAAATTCGCCTCCGGCACACCGTGCAGCCGAGCCGTCATTCGCTCTTCCGCTTCCAGGCTTTTGCCTGTTTCCAATAACCGCGTGCAATACCAGGCAAATGACCGCATCGTGCCGAAACGTTTATACGCATGTGTCGCTAATAGATTGCCATATTTATAAAGCTCCGCCTGATCCGCCATGCGAATCAACCGATAATAATCATTTTCCGTCTCTAATTCCGATAGCCAATTGCGCAAACGGCTGATAGACATCTCTTTCCATAAACCACGAATCTCTTTTATCAATTGCTCTATCGTTTTGATCTCATTCGCTCTCATCTGCCGCGTGCCCTCTTTTCTTCCATGTCCCCCGCAAATACGGTTGATTTATTATATGTTGGAAAATTCTAGGGCGCAATGGTTTCTCGAGAGAATTTATTAAGAAATTACGGAAGACTTCAAGATTTTTAAAAGTTGTATTTTTAGAATGAACCTTTGCTTAAAAAATTGTACATACCATCCGTACTTCATTAAAAAATCCATTGAAATAACAGAGCCTTGGCTATCAAGCATCGAAAATATTGGAAAAATAGAGACAAGCAGAGGAGGTGGCCTTATTGAAGCGTCTCTTTTCCAAAAATATGATGGTTTTAATTCACCCCATACCGGGTATAGGTACAATCGTTCATTTTCTTTTACAATACTTTACAAAGGTAATTTCATCGATGTTATAATTTATAAATGGCATTTGCTATGTCTGCAAAAAATTCATCGGAAAAGGAGCAAGATCAATGGCTGAGGCATTGCAGAAATCGGAGGAAATCAAAGATTTTTTCCATACATACCGGGAAGCTTTTGAAGAAAAATTATTGGAGGAAGCCGTTAACGTCAAAGATCGTATCGATGAAATCCTGAGGATCGGCAATATCGATCTTGTTTCGAATGCCCATAAAGTCGTCGGCTATATTATCGAAGGGCAGGAAGAAGCACTGAAATTATTTGCAAAACAGGAAGGCATTGCATGGGCCACGCATTCCATCGAATTGTCCTTTAAATTGGAATGGATACAGGCTATCCGCCGCACACTTTGGACATTCCTCCAGCAATTCAACGATGCTACACACAATAAAACAGGATTCGACTTTTTCTCCATGGAAAAAGATGTGAACACGCGGGTTGATACATTCCTGAACACATTTTTCATCAACTATTCTACATACAAAGATTCGTTGCTCATGGCACACCGGCAGCTCGTAGAAAATCTCTCCGTGCCAATTATTCCGATCAATCCATCCGTTTCCATCCTGCCGTTGATCGGTTCGGTCGATTCATTCCGTGCATCGATTCTCGAAGAAAAAGTATTGAACAAAGTAGGAGATTCCCATATCGAAACTTTGATATTGGATATGTCCGGCATTGCCGATATGGAATCCGATGTTATCCATCACTTGATGAAAATCATCGATGGCACTGCCATGATGGGATGTAAAACCGTCATTACCGGATTGCGAACGGAAGTCGTCCGGAAAATGATCAACCTCAATTTATCGTTTGACCCCAAAACAAAAACGCTCGGCACGCTTCAAAACGCGCTGGGCGAATACCTGGCAGTCCGGTAAAATCCGGACACACAGAAAAGCCGCGATTCGAGTTTACACCCGGATCGCGGCTTTTATCTATGTGGGCTTTCCATTGATTTGGATTCGCCTTTTTTATCAGCCCTGGATCAATTCTGATTCAATTTCATAAGCTGCTTTTTTCTCAGCAAGCCATGCGGCATATTTGGCGTTCAATGCTTCGTCGAATAGGATCTCCCGGATTTGTTCCTGATTGTCTTCAAGTGACGCTTCAACCGCTTCGGTTTTGTCAGTCACTTTGATGACGTGATAGCCGAATTCCGTTTCAACCGGCTCACTAATTTCGTCCGTGTTTAGTGCAAAAGCTGCTTCTTCAAATGCAGGAGCCATTTCTCCTAGTCCAAAACTGCCGAGCTCTCCACCATTTTCAGCAGTTCCTGGATCAACTGAGTATTCTGCTGCAAGTTCTGCAAAATCTCCGCCATCAGCCAACTTCTGTGCCACTTCTTCCGCCTCTTCTTTAGTTTCAGTCAAGATATGGCTTGCTTCCACTGTGGCTGTTTGGCCAAGTGCTTCTTTGTTTTCTTTGAAATACGATGCAACTGCTTCGTCAGTAATTTCGATTTCCGGACCAATCAATTTTTCGATTTTCAGGAAAATCTTCATTTCCTCTTCAAAATCTTCCATTGCCAATCCGCTTCCTTCGATTGCTGCTGTCAGACCTTCAGCCCCGCCGTATTGTTCTTCGTACTCAGCGAGTTCCGCGTCGATTTCTTCTTCAGTAATTTCAATATCCGCTTCTTCCGCTTCCTGGCGGACAATTTCATTGGAAATCAATATATCCAACGCTTCCGGACCGCTGACCCGCACCATCTGTTCATAAAGGGCATCCTGCTCGATTTCGTTGCCGCCGACTGTGGCAACGACTTCTTCTTTGTCTAAGCCGATTAACAGGAAAGCTGCCGAGGCAGTGATGATTCCGATTGCAAAATATATAGCCTGTTTCATAGTCATCCCTCTTTCTTCTACTTGATAACCCCACTTTAACAGGCGGTTGTGAACAAACTATGACCAGGACATTAACAAACATGGAAAGTTTCAGAAAGAAATACAGACAAAAAAACTGTCCCCAGCTTACTGCCGGGAAACAGTTTTTCGGCTCTTCTTATTTGGACATGTTTAATGCCTTTTTGGATACGAAGAAAGCTTCTCCGTTGAATACAGTTACACCATCAAGTGTTTTTACGTATGACTTTTTATTCTGTGTTACATTTGCAATGTTCTTATTCTCGGGCAATTCAATTCTGATCTTCCCTTTTTCTGCAACGAAAACCAGATTTTCTTTATCTGTATCATCAACATGGGTTTTAAAGCCTTTTTGTCCGAACGCTTCTTCTGCATTTACGAAGAGCTCGTCAGTTATTTTTGAAAGGTCGAATCCAAGATGGTCAGCCATATTTTGAGCAAGGTCTGTGTTGTCCACCATTCCTGTCGGTTTAGAAGGTCCGTATGCATAAAGGAAGACATCTTCTCCGGTATGGCCGCCGCTTGTGAAACCAAGGTTGGCACGTTCAGACAGCATTTTGGACATCAGACTTGCCACATTTTTCGTCGTTTTCAGCGTTTTCAGCTCATCTGCAGACAAATCATCCAAGCCGTAAAGTGCTGCTACTTCTTCCATATTTGAACGGTCTGCTTTCAGTTTTGATGTCGCCCCTTCAAGCGTCAGCTCCGCCTTTTTCAACGGTTCAATGTATTCTGAAACTGGAATGGAGGAATATGTACCGCTTGTATTTTGATTCCCCATTGTAATGCCGCTGTTGCCGTGGTCACTGACTACAATGACCATCGTATTGCCGTCTTCTTCAGCGAATTCCACAGCTTCTTTTACTGCTTCGTCAAATGCCAGCACATCACTGATGATGCCGATTGGATCGTTGGCATGTGCTGCCCAGTCCACTTTGCTGCCTTCAACAAACATGAAGAATCCGTCTTCATCTTTCGAAAGGGTTTCGATGCCTTTTTTCGTCATCTCGGCAATAGACGGCTCTTCGCTGTCCCCTGCTGCCTGACGGTCAAAATCATAAGCCATGGCAGATGGAGCGAATGAACCCCATAGTTTGTCTGACGTTGAATTCAAAAGTTCATCTTTCGTTTCCACGAAGTCATAGCCGTTTTCGCCAATCACTTCTAATAAATTTTCGCCGTCTTTGCGTGCGTTTCTGGTGCTTCCGGTGTTCAGTGATTCTTTTCCGCCACCAAGGACCACTTCAATGTCCTGATAAACTTGCTGTTCCGCAATATCATCATATAGCGAACGCGCAGGTGCATGTGCAGAAAATGCCGCCGGTGTGGCGTGCTGAATTTCTGAAGTTGAAATGATGCCTGTGGATTTGCCTGCCAGTTCTGCGCCTTCCAATACATTGGCTACCGGATCAAGCGCATTTTCCGGTTTCACCGGTTCGATCATTTCAGCGCCTTGGGTGTTTATGACTTTAGGAAGAAGCCCGATCACTTTATCGTTTGTCTTATTGCCGGTTGCCATAGCAGTTCCAGCCGGTGCAGAGTCCGTAATCGCAGATTCAGCAGAATTCGTGTGCATCCCGCCCGCAAGAATTCCGTCCATTGCAAGATCTTCGCCTTTATACCATCTTGCTAACGTTATTGCTCCTGCACTCGTCCCATCTTTGACCATCATAATAACGTTTGTCGGTTCGTTTTTTTTACCCTCTACTTTTGTTGCTGGGCTGTTGACCGCTAAACCGATCGAAGAAAATGCGACAGCAGCAGCGATGGATATCCCCGCAGCTTTCTTGCTCAATTCGTACTTCATCCTAATACCCTCCTGTAATCGCTCTTGTATTTTATTGCCGATTCCAAGTCTAGAGTAAGAATATGAAGCTGGTTTTATGGAATTGTTAATTTCTCTGCGACATATGTAAATACTATGAAATAAATTTAAATTATAGAGTAAAACGCAAGTTTAACGGAAAATCAAAATCCCGACGCAAGAATTAAAATTCTCACGCCGGGATTACTTCAAAAATTTTCTAACGCTGTTTTGCCTTATCCCGCTTCACAATCTTATCGCTGACCTGTTGGCCGCTCAGCGTCACCATCGGCATGCCGCCGCCAGGGTTGACGGTGCCGCCGACGAAATACAGATTGTCGTAAAGTTCGCTTTGTTTTTTATGCTTAAAGCCGCCGTTGCGTTTTTTATCGGAAACGGTGCCGTAAATCGCCCCGCGGTCCGATCCATACGTGCGTTCGATATCATGCGGCGTCCAGACATCGCGCGTCACGATATTTTCCCGAAGTCCCTCCAAGCCCATGCGTTCGAGCTTGTCGAGGACCCTTTCTTCAAATTCCAAGTATTGTTCCGGCGTAAAAGGCTTGTCCTGGATATACGGAATATGTGGGAGGATCTTGATATTTTCATGACCGGGCGGTGCTTGCGTCGGATCGGTTTTATTGACGTTGACGAGATAAATCGTCGGATCGTCCGGCAGCTCGTGTTTCTCGAACACTTTATCCATCTGCTCATGCAAATTCTCAGAGAAAAAGAAATTATGATGATTCAGGAATGGATAGCTTTTCTTCACACCCAAATGCAGTACGAGTCCCGAACTCGCCGGTTCGTATTTCTTTTCAAGTTTCGCAACAAACTTGTCGTCCGTAGCCACCATTTTTCTATAAAACGGAATCACTTCCATATTGGACACATAATAATCCGCAGTCTTGAATGAACCGTCTTCGAGCTCAACGCCTGAAATCTTCTCGTCTCTATTGGTATGTGCTCGGACCACGCCCATTCCCGTATGGATCTGGACGCCTTCTTCTTTGGCCAGCTTCGTCAATCCTTCAGCCAGTTTGTGCATCCCGCCCGGCACATACCAGCAGCCCTGCGCATGCTGCATATAGATCATCATGTTGAGAACTGCCGGCGCGCTGTAAGGAGAAGAACCGACGTATTTGACGAAATACGACAGCATATCACGCAAATGCGGGTTGCTGATGCGTTTGGATATGCCTTCGTACATCGTTGACGTCAAGTCGAAGCCGATCAATGTCGCTAGAATTCCGTTTTGCGCAACCGCCTCTTTCGGCGACTCGAAACCTTCCGCCAAATAACTATGTTCCGTAGTCTTATAGATGCGCTGAGAATATTTCAATAGCGAATAATATTCCTTAATGTCCTTTTTTGAAAGGGATGGATTTGCCCGCTCCATCGTATGAAGATTGCGGTACAGATCCAAAACGGTACCGTCCGGAAAGAACGAACGCCATTCCCGGTTGAGCCGTTTTATCTGTACGTAATCTCTCATCTGTTTGCCGCTTCCGCGGAACAGTTTATCGAAAATATGCGGCATCGTTAAAATGGAAGGTCCCAGATCGAAACCAAAACCATCCTGCTCCAGACGATTCAGTTTCCCCCCGATATGGTCGTTCTTTTCGTATAATGAAACCGCGTAGCCTTTTTGCGCAAGCGAAATAGCCGCCGATAAACCGCCCAGTCCGCCTCCGATTACAATTACGGATTTTCCAGCATTACTCATAATATGTACCGCCTTTCTTTCCACAGCTATTTTTACAATAAACAAACCAAATCTCATCGCATTACGATTTCGCCTTCAAACACTGTACTGAGCTTTCTTCAGCACCTTCCTGTAATTCTTCTTATTCCCTGGATGTCGGTTATAAAAACTCTACATATAGCTTTTGTATAATAATTATACACTTTATTCATGAAAAGGGTGAGCTCTTACCTTTTAATTTGACATGGATAGGGTAGATTCGGATGAAACACGTTTATAGACAGCAATGTATTTATCCATATAACTTAAGAAAGAAAAAAGAAGGGATAAACCATTGAACAGAGAATTAAGTCAGAGGAACATTTTAATGATCATTAGAGGAGGCATAGGAAATGGCGAATGGTTTATTCGAAGTTCAAGAGGTTCTGGAAAATTATAAAACTGCAGCTCTCGAAAAAGATGTTGAGAAATTCCTGTCCATGTATGCTGCCGAAATACATATTTATGATTGCTGGATGAACTGGGAGAGCAAAGGGATAGCTTCATGGAAAGAGAACGTGACCGGTTGGTTTTCTGAACTGCGTGACGATGGCGTTGAGTTGAAAGTGGATTTTCACGACGTCGTAATCGATGAAGGTTCGTCTCTGGCATTTGTCCATTGCGCTGTAACATATGCTGGTTACAAGAAGGAATCCGATGAGAAACTTCGTCAAATGACCAACCGCTTCACTTTCGGATTGAAGAAAGTGGATGGCTCGTGGCTGATAACACATGAACATTCCTCGTTGCCCATAAATCCGGAAACAGGAAAAGGGATTTTTGATTCAAAATAAAACAAGTTATGGCATGGAAAAAGGGACCGCAGCCGGCCCCTTTTTTTGTCGATTATATTCTGCTGGAAATTAATAATAACTGATCAAGATTCATTTTTTATGGTCTCATTTCGTAATAGTGGATAGGACGGATCTCCAGTTCCCACCCGAGCTGTTCTCCGTTGCTGACTTGCACCGTAGGATGTTGGGTAGCCACTTGTATTGCTTCTTCCATATCCCGCGCTTCGATTACGAACATGCTGCCCAACATTTTGGTAATATCCGTTTTTCGGCTGCGATCAACTTGTACCTTGCCGCCAATCCGCCGCAAGCTTTTCACTTCCTGTGCTACCCCGACGTCCATCAGCACCTGGCCGCTCTTATATATTTCGTCCAGATGGAGCTGGCACTCCTTCATGATTGTAGCCAGTTCATCTTTCGGGAGCGCATCCATTTTTTCTTGATCAAAATAGCCCAAACATTGAAATTTCATCGAAAAACCTCCAATTGTAGTTGGTATTTCACTTCACAGATAGGATAGATGATGAATACTCCTAAAAATACATTCTCTCAATCTTCTAAAATTCCTTCTTTTGTATACTCACTTATAAAAAGTCGATCACTTTATATGAGTTTTTTGGCTGAAACTGCCACTGTCTGAAATTGCCTGGAATCCGGACCTTTTACTAAGTTGACTTCAGTAAACCCGCAATTCTTCATAGATGGAATTAATTGCTCGTGAATCAAGCGGTTGACGTCTTCCCACTGTTCTCCGTTTTTGCCATTGCACAGGGTAATCACGCAGCTGCCGCCAGGTTTCAACACCCTAAAGATTTCTGAGGTCGTGGCAGACAGTTCATCCCAAAAGTAAATGGTGTGAATGCTGAATGCTTTTTCAAATTGTTCATCTTCAAAAGGCAGACTTTTTACATTTGCTTGGACCAATTTCGCCTTTCCGTCCTCCAACGCCTTTTTATTCCTCATCTTCGCTGATCGAATAACAGCCGGAGAAAGATCCAGCCCTACTATCCGGTCAGCCTTAGCTTGTTCAATGATCAGTTTCATTGCGTATCCGGAACCACAGCCAAGCTCCAGAACACTTTCCCCTTGCTGGATCTTTAATAAGTCTATCGTCCATACAGTTTCAGGTTTATGCTGCTTTACCATCTTCTCACCTATATATGTACCCACCAGCCCTTTAGGCGTTTTGTATTGGTTATCAATAAAATCTCTTAGTTTCCCGGTAAATCCCATAACACACCAACTTTAGTTTATTTGATAGTTTTCAAGTCTACTTAATTCGCTAAGCGCAGAAGGTTTTCCTTTACAGAGCCGGCAAACCTGTTCGATTGTTCTATAAAAGGGAAATTTCGTTTATGGTCTGTTCTTAGCCGTTCCGTATCGGACTGTCTGATGACGCCATTCGTAATTATTCAGAGTCTAAAAGCTATCTTGCGAATTTCGATCGACAGACCAGAGAAATGAAACAAAGAACATGAAAATGCCGTCCTTACACACTTACTTGACCGTATCGATTATTAGGTAATCCAATTGTGCACCTGTCTGGAAAATTGAAGTCCAATAAACCCCTGATATCGATTTTTGTAATAGCCTGTACGTCCGCGAAAAAATTTTTGATGCGATTCATCAGCTTATTACAGTGACCAATGGCAAAAGTGGTGAAGTGCTCAACAAATTTTATGAACTAATACGAAGTGAAGATAATAAGCAGAACAAAATACCAATAGTAAAATTAGAACTTTAAAAAAGCGACTCTAAAGCTGATCCATTATTGGATTTATCGAGATATTGATTCCTATTTTAATATATGAGAAACTTTAAGGATGGAGAATATTCAAATTCTTTTTATTGAGGAGAAAAAATATGTTAACAACAGAACAACTCACAGAAATAGAACACCTGCAAAAAGAAGTGGAAACACATGATGGACTCGAACTGAAATTGAATTGGGAGATGTTGAAATCCAGAGATTCCGATGGACTCGATTTTTTAAGCTATGAAAATGGTCGATTGATCGCATTTATCGGCTTGTATGCATTCGGTTCCACTGTTGAAATAACGGGGATGGTGAAACCGGACGAACGCCGGAAAGGACATTTCAGTAAACTATTCGAACAGGCGATGGCGTCCACAAAACAAATCGGCTTTCAGAAGATTTTATTGAATGCCCCGGCCAGCTCCGCAGCAGCAAAAGCATTCCTTGATAAAGTTGGAGCCGACTACTCTTTTACAGAACATCAAATGAAGTGGAAACCGCAATTTCTTGAAGACGCATCCGGCTTCCATTTGCGCAAAGCGACAAGTGAAGACTTGGATATGAGAGTAAGACTTGATGTGGTAGCTTTCGGTTTTTCTGCAGAAGATGCCAGAGCGATGGAATCGAGGGTCGATTGGGATGTGAATTCGGAAATGTTGATGATCGATGTGGATGGAGAAACTGTCGGTAAAATCCGGTTGGATAGAGAAGGCAGCCAATCATGGATCTATGGATTTTCAATTCTTCCAGAGCACCAGGGAAAAGGAATTGGCCGTAAAGTTTTGCGGCATATCGTCAAACAGCAGCATGAACTCGGCCATTCCGTCCACTTGGACGTGGAAACGAAGAATGCCCAGGCGCTCGGTTTATACGAGACAATCGGCTTCGAAGTCGTGCATGCCCAGGATTACTACATGTATAAGAATTAAATGAAAAAAGCAGAAGAGCCTTCCGAATTACTCCGGAAGGCTCTTCTGCTTTTTATACGTCCACTTAATTACGGCTTTCCGGCATTGCCATGACTTCCCATAAATGGCCGTCGAGGTCCTGAAAACTCCAAGCGTACATAAACTCGTTATCCATTGGCTCATTGGATGCAGCACCGCCCGCTTCCAATGCCTTGTTGACTGTGTCGTTGACTTCTTGCCGGCTATCGACAGTTAAAGCCACAATCACTTCTGTATTCTTCGTTGAGTCTGTAAGATCTTTTTTCGTGAAGGTATTGAAAAATGGTTCAACCAAAAGCATGACAAAAATATTATCGCCGACAATCATGCATGTTGCATTTTCATCTGTCATGTCGGGATGAAATTCAAATCCCAGCTGCGTAAAAAATTGGACAGATTTGTCTAAATCTTTGACTGGCAGATTTACATAAATCTCTTTTGCTTTTAATGGCATTGGTACTCCTCCATTCTATATTGGCAAGCTTTTTAATTATTTCGCCTCTTCCAGAAAGAATCCTGCAAGGGTTTAAATTATTTTATACCCTTCAAAATCTTTCTGTTTGCAAAAACGGAAATAAGCGACTTTTTACTATTATGCCATTGACACTCCAATTCAAAACAATAATTGATAGCAGTTTCAATATTCCTTATGCCTTTTCTTAATGAAAAGAAAAATAGCTTGATGCCTTAAAGAATCATGAATGAACAATTTTTCTAGCGAAGAATTGATTTTTCTTGCAACCTTGTATAAACACTCGCTTTCCCTAAACAGTCGACATATTCCAATGAATGTTCGTTAAAGGTATATATTTCACGAATAAAGTCACTGACAAACCGGGCTCCGCCAGCAGGCATCAGCTTTAATTTATAGCGTACGCCATACATTTTCGGAACCACAGCATATATATATTTGTCATAGCCAATTTCAATCGTCTCCACGCCATTCGAATATTTTCCGAAAATGCTTTCCAAAGCGAGTGGTTCTTCCTTCGTTGACACCAATTCCTCTGACTCATATCGGTTCAATACAATAGCCTGCAGGTCACCGGCTATTTTTGTTACAGGGGTTAGATTGATGTTACTAAGGACAATCACCGTGAGCTGCTCTTCCAAATGGAGCGCCAAACGGCTGACATATCCATTAATATCTCCAAAATGCCCGGCAGTTTGTTTTTGTGAATCTATAAACCAGCCGTACCCATAACCCTGGTCAAAATCTGAAAACATTTGTCTTTGCAATTCTTCATCGATCAGCTGAAAATTCCGTAACGCTCTCGCCCATTTAAACAGATCGGCAGCATTAGAATATAGCCCATATGCACCCAGCGGAAAGGACATATCAACATATTCCGCGTTTTTAATATCTCCCCAAACCGTATATCCTGTCGCCAAACCCTTCACGACCGTTCTTCCGTCATCGACTCCTGTATCCAGCAATCCCAACGGATCAAAAATTCTCTTTTGCAGAAAATCTGCGTATGAAAGCTCTGTAATCTTTTCGATAATGGCCGTTAAAACGAGATAGCCTGTATTGCTGTAAGCCATTTTTTCGCCCGGTTCAAAATTCAGCGGAGCGTCTCTTACGGACATCAAAATATCCGAAAGACCAGTCTGTTTTCTCATTGTCGTTTCCCAATAATCAGGTGACTCCGTAAAATTATAAAGTCCTGATGTATTCGTCAGTAGATGATGAATCGTTATTCGATGGGCATGCTTAAAATCTGGAAGGAAGCCATCTATCGTCTGGTGGATATCCAAGTTCCCTTCCTTATGCAACAGCAGAATTGCCATAGCTGTAAAGGCTTTCGTCAAAGAACCTATTCTGAACCTGGTGTTTGTCTTCATAGGAATGTCATACTGGAATGAAGAAGTTCCGTATGCTTCCTGGAGTAATATCTGATTTTTTTGCGCCACTAAAATTACGCCGTTAAAATGATTAGAACTTGCCAGATTCTCCATATAAGCGCTTAAGTTATTATGTATCTTTTCCAATCCATTTCACCACCTGAAAAAACTGATATGTTCGCTCTGTTATTCTCCAGTTAACCAAAGCAATAATTGTGGAAACTGTTCGGCGTAATGCCGGATTTCATGAATAGTCGCCGTTACTTGGTCAGTTCCCAGTTTTTGTTCTTCTTCATCCGCACATTCGATCCAGAGCGATCTTTTTAAACTGTACTCAAGCCAGGCCAGTTTACTCGAGAAACCAGTCGCCAGAACTCTTTTCCAGTCGGCATGAAGTTCTGCGCAGGTTTTTTTATAGCCTTCCAAAAATGACAAAAATCGTTGGTGATTGAGTTCTCCTTTTTCATTCACTGACCAATAGATAGCAGTTTCAACCAAATCCTGCATCGGATGAATAAAACCTGCTGATTCCCAGTCAATAAGAATAGGTTGATCGTGATTCCATATTACATTTTTCGGATCCAGGTCACGGTGGCTGAGCACCGAATTTGCTGACAAGTCAGTGTTTGCCTTGAGCGCAAGCGCCTCCCACTCTTTCAGGTCCGCAAGATTATCTAGAAGAACTTCATACCACTCTACCCCTTGAAGTCTTCCCTTTTCCAAATAAGAGCTCCAAACGATTGGCTGTTCTGTATCAATGCTCTCTTTCCCAATACCCACCCTAGAAAAGTCAGTCTGGTGTATCGCCGACAGAATCCCGCCGATTTTTTCACAGTGACCAGCATTAATTTCATTATTTCCAAGGCTCTTGCCTTCGATCCAATCAAAAACAAGATAGAATTGGCTGCCCTCATTTTGAATGCTGTCGCCGTTTTTCGACTTTGCCGGAAGGGCAGGAATGTTTTGAGAAACCAAGCGCGCAATTTTTTCTGAGTTTATGTAATTTAGCATAGCAGTTGGCCTGGCCATAATATTAGGATTAAGCAATTTCACAGCATATTTGCCCAAGCTCGTTTCAAGAGCATACATTCTATGCAGCAATCCGCCAGAAACAGGAACAGGTTTCTGTACCAATTCGCCAAGACCGGAATTCAGACAAAAAGCTTCGAATTCCATCTGATACTTTCTCTCACTCATCTTCTGGTCCGCCCTTCTGATTAACCCATCTGCCCTTTCTGCAACACCGGCAATAAATCCACCAGCTCCGCCAAATTCCCAATCACAAAATCCGCCTGAGCCAGCTCCTCTTCTTGCGAAAAATCGAAACTGCAGCCGACAGCCATCAGCTGATTCGCTTTAGCCGCGTTGATATCCGACAACCGGTCACCGACGACAGCGCCGTTCTCAATTTCGTATTTCCGCTTGATTTCCCTAACCAAATCACCTTTGTCCAAGGATGGAATCTGCTCGATGCTGAAAGTTTCCGTGACCCAGCGATCCAATTGGTAGAACGACACTATCGCCGCCAAATAACGAGTCAGGCCATTGCTTGCAATAAAGATTGAATAGCCTTGCTCTGTCAGGCGGTCAAATACTTGCTCCACATTCGGATACAATGTCCCGTTGCCGTCCTCAATATTTTCAATCAGTTTTTCATGGAAATAGTCGTTGGCATTGTCGCGTATTTCAAGAGAGTGCTCCGGAAGCAGCTCTTCCCAGACTGTCGGCAAGGGCACCCCCATGATTTCCCGGTACCGCTCAATCGGCGTAGCTGCATCCCAATACTGCAAAGATCTCAAGTGATTAAATGTTTCTTCAAGAGCCAGTTCCAATACTGTATCGGTTTGGAAAAGTGTGCCATCCATATCGAAAATAACTGCTTCCATATAGTTCTTCTCTCCATCTCTTATTTACTCGGGGCGATTCCTGATACACGAAAACCCTGCATCATCTATAACAACGATACAGGGCCATGGAGGTTTCAGGAAATCAGAGAAGCCTTTTGTCTTAAAATATTACTGAATTTCCTCTTCACGTTTACTATAGGATTCATAAGCAAAATAACCGCCCAAAAACCCTAATCCGGCGCCGAATGTAATGCCGGTCGCCAGTGAAAATGGGAAAATCAAACTGAGAACCAGACCGATTCCTGTGCCGAAAACCATCCATAAAGGAATCAGACTGTCCAATAGAACTTGGGCAGATGTGGATTCTTTTCTGCCGAGCGTCCCCCGCTCCTGCTTCCCTTTGAGTCTGCGGATTACAAAAATGGCAATCGCACCGATAAATAAGATCGGCAGAAGGATGCCGATTATTTCAAATACCGATTCCATATGAAATACCCCTTCCATATTTCAACTGCGTGTTTTCTACTTCCCATGATAAACGAACACACGCAAAACAACCAACAGTTCACAAGACCCGCCAATCTGTTCAGCTCTTGAAATAGACTACTATTAACCTGAATTATTTTTAGGTATCATTCATTTTTCATTGTATGTCAAAGTTTTCCCTGTAAATCCGAAAAGAATTGTCAACACAGGTGACAATAAGCAAAAAATGGCGAACGGTAAGTATTCCAAGGTCGATACACCCAGAACTGTTGTGATGAAAATACCGCAGACACTCCATGGCACTAAGGGGTTCACGACTGTGCCGGCATCTTCCATGACGCGGCTTAAATTCTTTCCAGCAAGCCCCGCTTTTTCAAAAGGCTCCCCGAAAGCCTGGCCCGTCAGCAGAATCGACAGGTATTGTTCACCAATCAAAATATTGATGCCGATGGCCGTCATTGCAGAAGCCGCGATGACGGAAGAAATTTTTTTCAACAAACTTTCGATTTTCATTAATAAGCATTGAACGATTCCTAATGCAAATAACAGGCCGCCCATGCTGAGCGCGAGAAGCACCAGCGAAATGGTGAAAAACATACTTTCAATGCCGCCTCTTGTGAGGAGCGCATCGATTTCTTCAATACCGGTCGCTGAAACATAACCGCCGAATAGGACGCCAAGCAGTTCTGAAACTTGAAAGCTTTGATGAAACAATGAAGTGATGATGGCAGCGATCGAACTCGCAGCCAATGTCAGCAAGGCAGGCACTTTGGTAATTGTCAAAACGATGAGAACGAGCACCGGAATGATCGCGTACCAGTGGATTAACCCCGATTCCAGCAGACCTTCTTTGAAAACGGCGATGTCAGCTGTGTTGTCGAGTGTAATCGAAGGAGACATCACTGCGAAGAATATCAACGACAAAACGAATGCCGGAATCGTCGTCCAGCCCATATTGCGGATATGCTCGAACAAATCGACGCCCACAATCGACGCCGCTAAATTGGTCGTATCAGACAGCGGCGACATTTTATCGCCGAAGAATGCACCGGAAACGATGGCACCTGCTGTAATGGCGAGCGACAGATCAAGCGCTCCGGCGATTCCGATAAAAGCGACACCCACCGTTGCCACAGTCGTCAAGGAACTGCCGATGGAAAGGCCGATGATCGATGTGACGATAAAGACAATCGCAAAGAAAAAGAGCGGAGTCACCAGATTAAATCCTGCATAGATCAATGTCGGGATGGTGCCGCTGATCATCCAGCTGCTGATGAGAATGCCGATGAAGAAAAACAGGAATACCGCGCTCATCCCCGCTCCTGCACCTTCCACTAAACCATGTTCCAATTTCTTGTACGATATCTTTTGGATCAAGCCGTAGCCAATCAATAGCAAAATCGACAGCAGAATCGGAACATGGGGCGGTGATTCAAAAAAGATGATGCTGGAACTGATGATGGCAATTATGATGGCCACGAGAGCAGCCGCTTCTGTAAAACTTGGTGATAACACTGATTTGATCTGAAACATTTCCGATTCCTCCTGCATTATAAAAGTAAAACGAAACGAAAAAAAGAAAGCCCACGCCCCCTATTTAAAGGGACGAAGACTTTCTCCGCGTTACCACCCAATTTGACATTCCGTATTCAGACAGAACACCCACTTCATTTATCGTCGAAATTGCAGATGGCGTAATTCACCTGGATTGCTGCCTGGATTTGCACTACCCATCCAGTCTCTTCCTGCTGCCCGCAATCAGCCTACTCAATCATCATTCAACGTTCGTATAGTCGCTTTCAATTTTTATAATCTTAGCATGTTCTGCCGGCAAGTCAAGAACCTTATTCAATTTCCCCACATTCTCTTACGCTTCTGTAAGCTCCAGGAACTCTTTCACCGTACCGTATGTCTGCATATCGTTCAAATTGATTCCGAGACTGACCGCGGTTTGAGCAATTACCGGGCGGATCCCCGTCAATACCGGCTGGATTCCCAACAGCTGCAGAACATCCCGCATTTGGAAAATTTGCTGCGCTACATGGGTATCGAAATAGTGGACTCCTGAAAAGTCGATGACCAGCTTCTGAATATCCATATTCACTATCTTTGGAATCACCTCGGTTGAAAGATAGGCAGCACGCGTGTCGGTAAATTCACCAATGAGCGGCATGACTCCGATCCCACTCTTGATGGGCACGATAGGGGCGGCCAATTCCATAATTTCCTGTTCATTCGCATCCAGCTTTTTTTGGTTTTTCAAATTGAAATTCGCGGTCGTTTTTCGGATCGCATCATCAAAAATATAGATGAGATGATGATAAAGCCAGGAAATCTCAGTGGCACTGCTTTTTTTCAGCAGACCCCGCTCCAAAAGCTCACGGTGAAGCGACAGCCGGAAGGTGCTGAGAATTTCAACCGTGTTTTTCAACAGGGTTCCGTTATTGTAAAAGAAATGATCTATATCGTATTCCAGCCCCAGCTCCTGCGCTTCGGTCCGTGTAGTCAACAATCCTTTTGCAACTTTATCCAATAGCAGACTAAGCAATTCGTAATGTTTTGACAGCTGCTCTTCCGTCAGTTCCAACTCCAATTGGTTTGTTGCCTGCCATAACAGATGTTCTGTCAGTGATTTATTTTCCTCTTCGATAAATTCAGCTATTTCATGAAGTATATTAGCCATTTCTGTTTCCCCTCAATCTGACTCATATAACGTTGTACAAAAGTTATATAAAATATTTTTTATTACTATTCCCCAAGATTACTTGTATAAAACCACTCTGAAAACACTGGCGCAACAAGCAAAGGGCAGTTATTCCGGACATGGGGCCACGTGGAATGGGGAAGC
>CAZGMW010000005.1:0-20444 GCA_964526895.1 uncultured Planococcus sp.
TTTTCGGGTTATCTATGGAAGATCTTGATTCAAGAAACCAGGGATGCTGATCACTCGTATGATTCAGAACGAGATCCAGAATCAGCTTCATGCCGCGTGAATGGATTTCAGCCAGCATGTGGTCGAAATCTGCCATTGTGCCCATTTCGTCCATGATGGCCCGGTAATCACTTACATCGTAGCCATTGTCCACATTGGGGGATTTATACATCGGGCAAAGCCATAGAATATCGACGCCCAAGCTTTGTAAGTAATCCAATTTCTCTGTGACACCATTTAAATCGCCAACTCCATCGCCGCTTGTATCTTTGAAACTCCGTGTATAAATCTGATAGACTACCGCTTCTTTCCACCAGGTCTTTTTCATGCTTCCCCCTTCTTTCCCAACGCTTTATCAACAAGTTGACCATAAAATTCTACTCAATATAGTATTCGCCGAATGCAATCATAAACCTGCTATTACAGTACTTTTTTGACAAGATAAAGCTTTGTCAATAAATTTTATGTTGTACTCCGAAATAAGGGTGATTTATACATGACAGTTCCGGTCCGGATCGGTTGATGAACAGCTGCATGGTGAAGAATATTCAACCCCATCTGATTTCACCCAAACAAGGTACCTGCCTACTTTATTCTACTATCCATTAAGGTTTTGCGTCTTCAGATATGGTAAACTTGAGAGAAAAACGAAAGGGAGTTTTCGCATGATTGAGCTTACATATTCAGGGTCATTCGACACTGTTTTAACAGATGAGAAAAAAGCCGCGTTAAAAGAGATACACGACAATCTATACAATAAAGAAGGAAGAGGTTCCGATTTTCTGGGTTGGCTTGATTGGCCGAGCACCGTTCAGCCGGAGTTTATGGAACGTATCCAAAAAACCGCTGATGCCATTCAGCAAAAAGCGGAAGTTTTGGTCGTCATCGGTATCGGCGGATCCTATTTAGGTGCGAAATCTGCTTTAACCGCGCTGTCCCCTTATTTCAGTAAAGGTGAGAAAAAAACCGAAGTGCTGTTTGCCGGACATCAGGTCAGCGGCGAATATTTGAAACAGCTTCTTGCACATCTAGACGGCAAGGAAGTAATGATCAATGTCATTTCAAAATCAGGAAAAACGACAGAACCGGCCCTTGCTTTCCGTTTCCTGAAAAAGTATATGGAAGATCGCTACGGCGATGCTGCAGCTGAACGAATCATTGTAACGACTGATGCCGAAAAAGGCGCACTGGTGAATCTGGCGATTGAAAATGGCTACGAACGCTTTGTCGTACCTGAAGATGTGGGCGGAAGATACTCGGTATTCACCGCTGTCGGCTTGTTGCCGATCGCTGCTGCTGGATTCTCAGTTTCAGAGTTGATGTCCGGAGCAAAAGATGCGGAGCAGGCTTATCAGGCATTTGATCCTGACGCAAATACAGCGTTACGTTATGCCGCAACCCGTCATTATTTGTATACAGAAGGCTATACGACAGAAGTGATGGCCACTTTCGAACCGAAATTAGCCTATGTGCAGGAATGGTGGAAGCAATTATTCGGCGAAAGTGAAGGCAAAGAAGGCAAAGGCATTTTCCCTGCTTCCGTATCATTCACCACTGATCTTCATTCAATGGGGCAATACATCCAGGATGGCATTCGCAATCTTTTTGAGAGCTTCCTGCTGATTAAAGAAAGCAAAGAAGACTTGACTGTATTTGAAGCGGAAAATGATGGAGACGAATTGAATTATCTCGCTGGCATCAGCCTCCAGGAATTCAATCATGTTGCTTATAAAGGAACTTCTTCCGCGCATCTCGACGGCGGCGTGCCACAAATGAGCCTGACCATCGAGAAGATGGACGAGTTCCATCTGGGCCACTTGTTTTATTTCTATATGATTTCCTGTGCATACAGCGCCTACCTGCTGGATATCAATCCGTTCGACCAACCGGGCGTAGAGGATTATAAAAATAATATCTTTAAATTATTGAAGAAACCGGGATATTAATTTCAGAAGGAAACAGAATCCATTCGGATCCTCCCCCTTTAGATTGTTAAGAAGAATGATAGAAACCGATATTGCGCAAAACAGCTTCGCTTTCCAAAACCCGTGCTCCTGCATCGCTGCGCTAGCTTCGTCGCAAAGAGCCGGCCTTGCAGGCTACGGCCAACTCTTGGCTCGCGCTGAGCTAACTCGGACTTGTTGCACTTCGTCCGAGTGGATCTCAGCACTTCGCTCGAAACCCAGTTGGAAAGCCAACTGGGTTTCTATTCCCCTGGGAGTCTTCGCTGTTTTGCTCCATATCTCAGAGTGCTTTTCGTAAAGAAAATTCTTTTAAGACTTCAGTAATTTTGGAACTGGATCTATTTATTCTAGACATTATCAGAATGAAACTTTAGTTCGTGAAGAGCATAGCTATGTTCCTGCATCACTGCTGAAAGCTTCCGACTAGAAGGCAACGATTGATAAAGTTCATATTTTCTCGACAATCCAAAAAGGGCAGACCCACTGGGTCCGCCCTTTTTCTCTTTGCTTATTTAATCTGGTAGACTCTCGCTTCGTATGGACGGATTTCAGCTGGATCGACGGATTCGTAATTCGACAGCAATAGACCCCGGTTTTCGGGTTCATTCCAGCGGTAACGGTTCGGTCCAAGATTTGAAACGACCAGAACTTCGGTGTCTTCGTCTTCACGAATATAGGCGTAGACTTCTTCGAAGCCAAGCTCTTTCAATTCATATTTACCGTAGACGAGCACGTCCATATTTTTGCGCAGTGCAATCATTTGTTTATAGAAGGAAAGTACAGAATGCGGATTATGACTTTGTGCTTCCACATTCAGCCATTCGTAGTTCGGATTCGTATAAATCCATGGTTCACCGGTGGAAAATCCGGCGTTCTGGCTGCTGTTCCATTGCATCGGAGTCCGCGAATGGTCACGGCTTGTCGCTTTGATCAGCGTCATGACAGCATCGTGTTCCATACCTTCAGCAAGGTTATAGAAATACAGATTATGCGTCTGGACATCATCGTATTGTTCGATTTTCTCGAACGGCGCATTGGTCATGCCGATTTCCTGCCCTTGGTAAATGAACGGTGTCCCTTGCATGAAGAAATACATGCATGCCATTGACGTTGCGCTTTCACGCCAGAAAATGCTGTCATTGCCCCACGTCGAAACGGCACGGGGTTTATCGTGATTTTCAATGAACAAGGCATTCCAGCCGATTCCTTCGACGCCTTTTTGCCAGCGTGTCAAAACATTCTTCAGCTCTGAAACATTGACGCCTTTTTTCGCTTCATCGTCCCAGAGACCAAGATCTTCAAATTGGAAAACCATATTGAATTTACCATTTTCTTCGCTGATCCATTCTTCGATGTCTTCTGCGGATACACCGTTCGCTTCACCGACGGTCATGATGTCGTATTTGGCGAAAGTTTCATCACGCAATTCCTCGAGAAGCGGTTGGATACCGTCGACGTTCATCATTTTTTCCCAAGCGGGCAGATAAGGTTTGCCTTCTTCAAGCGGCAAGTCGGTGAAATCTTTTTTGATATGGCTGATGGCATCCACCCGGAAACCATCGACTCCTTTGTCGAGCCACCAATTGACCATGCTGTAAAGCGCTTTGCGGACTTCGGGATTTTCCCAGTTCAGATCCGGCTGTTTTTTCGAAAAGATATGCAAATAATATTGTCCTGTCTTTTCATCATATTCCCAAGCCGGCCCGCCGAAAATACTTTTCCAGTTGGTCGGTTTGTCACGCCAGACGTACCAGTCGCGTTTCGGATTATCCAGGGATGAACGGGATTCCTGGAACCATGGATGTTCATCGCTCGTATGGTTGATGACCAAATCGATGATCAATTTCATTCCGCGGGCATGGATTTCCTCCAATAGACGATCGAAATCTTCCATTGTACCGAGCTCATCCATAATATCCTGGTAATCACTGATATCGTATCCGTTATCGTCGTTTGGCGACTTATACATCGGACAGATCCAGATCACATCAATTCCCAATTCGTTCAGGTAATCGAGCTTGGCCGTCAAGCCGTTAATGTCACCGATTCCGTCTCCGTTCGAATCCATGAAACTTCTCGGGTAAACCTGGTATGCAACTGCTTCTTTCCACCATTTTTTGTTCATGTTCATTTCCTTTCAAAGACTTCGGCAAGAACCTCGTTCAATCAGCCGGGAAGGAACCGTGATTTCTCTTACCGGCGCTTCCCTGTCTTTAATTTTTTCTAGTACCAGTTCTGCCGCGTGGAGACCGAGTTCATAAATTGAGATATCCACGGTGCTGAGCGGTGGTTTCAGATGTTCCGACAACGAATGATTATTGAAACTCAATACAGAAACATCGCCGGGAACATCAATTTTCATATCCTGCAGGTAACTGATCAATTCATAGGCGATCAGGTCGTCATGAGTGACGATTGCTGTGGGCGGCTGGTCAAGCTGCATCAACTTCCTGACAGATTGCTCTTCCAGCCCAACACTGATCGACTGATTGACAATCAGTTGCGGGTCATAGGCAATCCCCGCTTTTTCAAGCGCTATTTTATACCCCTTCAAACGGTCCAATGATACTACATACTCCAGTCCTCCGCCTACATAAGCGATATGCCGATGGCCGAGGCCGATTAAATAATCGGCCACTTCCTTCGCATTGCCGACGTTATCGTTGTCAACATACGAAATCGATTCCGTATGGGCATCCGGACGGCCGACAACTGAAAATGGAATATTGCTATTGTATAGGTATTCCATGATTTTGTCGCCGATTCTGGAGTATAAAAGTATAATACCATCCACTCTTTTCCCCTGGGTCATCGAAATAACTTCTTCATATATTTCTTCAGGAGTGGCACCTGTTGACAGATACAGTCCAAATTGGCTTTCATGGGCCCTGCTCGAAATGCCGCGAAGCACTTCCGGAAAGAAGGGATTCTGAAATGCCAGCGTTGCTGAGTCTGCCATAATGATGCCGATTGTCTGGGTTTTTTGGATGACCAGATTGCGCGCCTGGAAATTCGGATAATAGCCGAGCAGCTTCATCGTTTCCCGGACTTTCTTTTTTGTGTCTTCACTGATTCGCGGATTATCGGCGATTACGCGTGACACGGTAGCCGGTGAGACCGAAGCCGCTTTCGCAACATCCTTGATCGTAATTGCCATTCCAATCTCTCCTTTATTTTACGGCACCTTCTGAAACGCCTTTAATGATCGAACGCTGTGCGAAGAAATAAAAGATGATGACCGGCACAATGGCCAGTGTCAGACCTGCGAGCGCCAGATGCCATTGTTTTGTATATTCTCCGAAAAAGAAAAACATTTTCAATGGAATCGTTTCGCTGCCGGTTTTATTGATGACCAAAGATGGCAGAAGATAATCATTCCATATCCAGATGATATTCAAAATAGCTACTGTTACAGTAATCGGCTTCAGCATCGGGAAGATGATATGCCAGAAAACCTGCCAGCGATTGGCTCCGTCGATACGGGCCGCCTCGTCCAAAGATTGAGGGATATTATTCAGCGCGCCATGATAAAGGAAAATCGACAGGCTGGCGCCAAATCCGATATACATAAAAATCAAACCGCCGCGGTTCAGCATTTCAAACTGGCCAAATACCGTTACGAGCGGAATCATAACCGACTGGAACGGAATCAGCATCGCCGCAACAAAAATGAAAAACAGTACGGTGCTGAGACGGCTTTTTGCACGGGACAGCGCGTATGCTGCCATGGCAGAAAAGATGATGATCAGTATGACGCTGGTGACCGTGATGAGCAATGAATTGAACAGTGTCTGCATGAAATCCAGCTCTTGGAAGGCGGTGACATAATTATCAAAGCCCCATTGTTCCGGGGGACTGGTTACGTCCATGAATATTTCTTTTTTCGTTTTGAACGAATTGACGAACATCAGATAGAATGGCACGAGCCAGAGGATACCGAGAAGAATGCCGAGAATCTCCAATTTCCAATTCCTTTTATTTCTCATTACATTTCAACCTCCCGGCGTTTATTCCAGTAAACCTGAAGCAATGCTATGATTGCTACGATTATAAAGAATATAATGGCTTTTGCCTGGGCGTAAGCAAAGGCATTTTGCATAAATGCTGTTTTAAAGATCTCCATTGCGACCATTTCTGTCGAGTTATATGGGCCTCCACCAGTCAATGAAAGGTTTTGGTCATATAATTTGAATGTGTTCGATAACGTCAGGAACATGCTGACGGTAAACGCAGGGGCAACCAAAGGAAAAACAATATAGCGGAAACGCTGAATCGTTGAGGCTCCATCAATTTCCGAAGCTTCCAATAATTCTTTTGGCAATCCCTGCAAGTATGCTATGTAAATAACCATAATATAGCCGGCCATTTGCCAGCTCATTAAAATAACCAAGCCCCAAAAACCGGTTTCCGTTGTGGACAGCCAGCCCTGGAGACTTTCCATACCCACCATTTCACCGACACTTGCAAATACTTTGATGAAAATGAACTGCCAGATGAAACCAAGAATCAAACCTCCGATTAAATTCGGCATGAAGAAAGTGGTGCGGAGAAGGCTGCTTGTCTTAATGCGAGAAGTTACAATCAACGCAAGCGACAAACCAATGAAATTAATGAGGATTACCGAAATGATCGAGAATTTAGTGGTAAACCATAAGGAATCCAGGAAACGTTCGTCTTTAAAAAGATCGAGATAATTTTGGAAACCGACATATTCACCTGTTGTGATGCCATTCCAGTTGGTAAAGGAATAATAGACACCGAGCAGCATAGGTACAACTACCACGAGTGTTAAAGCAATTAAAACCGGGGCCAGGAACAACCAGTAAGCAAAATCCTTCGTACGCATAATCTAAGCCCTTCCTTTCTGCAATAGAAGCGTAAAGACAAAACAAAGCAGCACAGAGGCTGCTTTGTTCATGTCTCCAGCTTATTTATTTCACTGTTTTATTGTCTGTCTGCTTCCCAAGCGGCTTTCGCTGACTCAACTACTTCTTCCCAAGTCGCTTCTTCGCTCAAGTATTTCTGGATATTGGCGCCAAGTTCATCCTGTCCCCATCCGGTCGGATAACCCATGAACACCCAACCGATTGTTTCGCCCGCTTCTGAAGCATCATAAACAGCCTTGGATAACGGATCTGAGATTTTCGAAGTATCATATCCTTCGTAAGCAGGGATGAATTTGAAATCTTCAACTACAGCTGTTTTTCCAGCTTCTGAAGTGTAAAGCCAATCCAGGAAATCTTTTGAAGCCTGGACCACTTCTTCATCCAGGTTAGAGTTGACTGCCCAATACATCGGAACACCAACCGGAAGGCCGCCTTCTTCGTAGCCTTCAACTGGAATCGGCATCATGTCAATGCCGTTGTCAGCAAACTCCTGGTCGATTCCTGCGATTGAGCCATAAGCCCAGTTTCCTTGTTGGATAATCGCTACGCGCTCAAGAGAGAATAATTCTTCAACCTGCTGCGAATAGTCCAGACTTACTGTCGGCTGTTTCGAGTATTCGTTTTGAAGGTCAACGATTTTCTTGAAACCTTCCGAGTAAGTAAAGTCAACCGCCGGCGCATCAAATGCGTTCAAAACATTATTGTCAAATTCAGGAGCAATGAATGTGTTCGATAAATGCAATCCGGTTACCCAAGTTTCTTTGCCGGGAAATGCGAATACCGACTCAATTTCAAGCTCTTCTTTTTTCGAATCCAATGTTTTCACAGCTTCTTCCAAACTTGCAAAGTCTGTGATGGATGCAGGATCGATTCCTGCTTCTTCAAACAGGCGGGTATTATAGATGAATCCGTAGCCTTCCTGGTTATACGGCAATCCCAGAACTTCCGAATCGACTGTTACGCCTTCAAGTGTTCCGTCGAGTGCCGCTTCTGCAGCAGCTGTATCTGATAGAGGTGCAAGGCTGTCTTTCCAGTCAGCAACGTCTTGCGGCCCGCCAATGTTGAAAATCGCCGGCTCGTTGCCTGAAGCGAATTTCGAACGAAGTGCAGCACCGTAATCTTCTCCTCCGCCAACTGTCGTAATTTCAATATTTACATCCGGGTTCTCTTCTTCATACATTGCCACTACATCTTCGAACTGTTCTTTAAATTCTACTTTGAATTGGAAAATATCCACTGTCACTTTATCGCCTTCAGCAGCAGAACCTTCTTCTTCCCCGTTGCCGCATGCAGCAAGGATACTTGTTGTAACCAGTAATGAAGCGAGCAATCCCTTTTTGAACTTGAATTCTTTCATGTGAATGATCCCCCTTTGAGTTTTGTGCAATCGTTTGCACAATCATGAAAATAAAAAACGGAAGCGTTTAAGGAAAGCGTTTACAACTTCCAATTGTTTGTATCGTATCATAGTGAAAACGTTTGCACAATATCTATAAAAAATTTTTTATTTGATTCTTTTTTCTGTGCTCGGATCAAAAAAACGCGCTTTATCCATTTCAAAAACCATCGGAAAAACAGAGCCTGCTTCCAGGTCGAGGTTGGCATCAACACGGCCGACAAATGAATGCCCTTCAAGTATGGCGTATACCATATATTCAGAACCCATTAATTCCACAACATCCAAGTTCACTTCAACAGTTGATTCATCTTTTTCCGGTTTATGTGTAATATGCTCCGGACGCAAACCGATTATCACTTCCTGATTGTCCAGTCCTTCAGGCAAAACAGAAGCAGGAATAAGAAGTTTCGTCTGTCCCATGACAAAGAAATTGCCTTCTATACGGCCATTGAAGAAATTCATGGCTGGTGAACCGATAAATCCTGCTACAAAGACATTATCAGGCTGATCATAAACTTCTTTTGGTGTTCCCACCTGCTGAATCACACCGTCTTTCATGATGACAATCCTCGTCGCCATCGTCATTGCTTCTGTTTGATCGTGTGTTACATAAATCGTTGTCGTTTTCAAACGCTGGTGCAGTTTTGAAATTTCCGTCCGCATCTGTACGCGCAATTTCGAATCGAGGTTCGACAGCGGTTCATCCATGAGGAATAATTTTGCATCACGGACTATCGCCCGCCCAAGAGCAACACGCTGGCGCTGGCCACCGGATAAAGCTTTCGGCTTTCTGTTCAGGTAATCCATTAATCCGAGAATTTCAGCCGCATTTCGCACCCGTTCCTTGATTTCCGCTTTCGGCATGCCTTTCAGTTTCAAACTGAATGCCATATTCTCATATACAGTCATATGCGGATACAAAGCATAATTCTGGAACACCATTGCAATATCCCGGTCTTTCGGTTCCACGTCGTTCATCCTTTTGCCATCGATCGAAAAGGTCCCTGACGAAATATCTTCCAGTCCTGCAATCATGCGCAATGTGGTGGATTTCCCGCAACCTGATGGCCCGACGAAGACAATAAATTCCTCGTCTTCGACAGTGAGATTGAAATTTTCCACTGCCGTTACTTTATTATCGTAAGTCTTAGTCAATTGGTCCATTAATAGTTTTGCCATGATTTCACTGTCCTTCCAGTACAAGTAATGCAGCGCCCAATACTCCGGCATCGTTGCCGAATTTCGCTGTTTGAATATCCAAAGGGTTAAGCAACAAAGGTTCAAGCTGGCTTATTAATTGCGGCCACCAGTAATCCGCAGATTCCGACACACCACCGCCAATGACAACCGAGTCCATATCAAAAACTGCCTGCAGTGAGCTGATGACGATCGCCAAATCATATGTGAACGCTTCCAATAATGCGCGTGACTGTTCATCTTCTTCTGCTGTCTGGAACATTTCGAGAGGTGTGATTTCCAGACCCGCTTCACGAATACGGCGCTGAATTCCTGTACCGGAAACGTATTGTTCATAACACCCTTTGCGTCCGCAGGCACAATCTGCGCCGCCGGGATATAAAGTGAGATGCCCAAGCTCTGCTGCGCCGCCGTGAGGACCGCCGCTCAATAATTTGCCGTCCCAGATGATGCCGCCGCCAAGCCCCGTGCCAAGCGTCAGACACACCACACGGTCCAGCCCTTTTGCCGCTCCGAATTTCGCTTCTGCCAGTGCGGCACAATTCGCGTCATTTTCAACTTCTACACGTCTGCCTGTTGCAGCTTCCAATTGTTCTTTTACTTTTGTGCCGCTCCAGCCAGGCAAAGCATCCGTCGAAAAGATAATGCGCCCTTCTTTCGGATCGACAAAACCGTGTGTGCCGATTCCGATGGCTGCCACTTCGGGATAATCCCCAAGAATACGCAGGACATTTTCTTCAAGATAAGCATACAGCGGGAATTGGGTCGGTATTTTTTCGTCATAAAGAATCGTGCCGCCTGCATCAATTATGCCAAGGCGAATTTTTGTTCCACCAATATCTACACCCATTACGTTTGCCATTGAGCTCCTCCTTCTGTTATGTGAAGTATTCTTATCATAACGTAAAATTTTTCGATTTCTAGATTTTTTTATGGAACACAGCTGTTTCATAAGGGCGTAAAATTAATTTTTCAATGCTTTCAAGTTGCTCGTAATTATGGATTAAAAGCTCACCCTCGGGCCTCGGAAACTCGAGCTGCTGTTCTGAAAAATTGCAGTAGACCGTTAAATTTTCACCGGATATTTTACGGGTGTACGCAAAAATATTTTCATCCTCACGGTGCAGTAAAGTGAAGTCGCCGTGCGTGATGATGTCCATCTTTTTACGCAACTCGATCAATTTTTTATAGAATTGGTAAATGGATTTGCTGTCATCTTTATCCACTGCATTGATGGTCACGTGATTCGGATTCGATGCGATCCATGGAGTGCCGGTTGTAAATCCGCCATGGGCTTCCGCATTCCATTGCATCGGTGTGCGGGCATTGTCCCGGCCTTTGGCATATATCGAGTCCATGATTTTTTGATGCGGTACGCCAAGACTTCTTTTTTCCTTATACATATTCAGTGTTTCAATATCCTTATATTCTTCTATCGAATCAAAACGCACATTCGTCATGCCGATTTCTTCGCCTTGATAGATATATGGTGTGCCCTGCATGAAATGAAGGCAGGCCGCCAGCATTTTCGCTGATTCAATACGGTACTCCCCGTCATTACCGAACCGCGAAACGATTCTCGGCTGGTCATGATTATTCCAGTAGAGGCTGTTCCACCCCGAATTGTGCAAGGCATGCTGCCAGTGTTCCAGATTGTATTTCAAGTCAGTCAGCTGAAGCGGCTTCAGATCCCATTTTTCTCCGCTCGCCTGATCGAGTCCCATATGCTCGAACGTGAAAATCATATTAACTTCTCTGCGCTCTTCGTCGGTGTATTTGATAGCATCCGAAATTGTTGCACCGGGCATTTCGCCGACTGTTACAATATCGTATTTTGATAATACTTCCCGGTTCATTTCCTGAAGATAGTCGTGGACTTTTGGGCCGTTCATGTAAAACGCTCCGCCGTCGCCATCCGGTCCGTCCGGAAAATTCTGATCCTTTGAAATCAAATTGATGACATCCATCCGGAAACCGTCGACACCTTTATCCAGCCACCAGCGCATCATCGCATAAACTGCTTCTCGCATCTCCGGGTTCTCCCAGTTCAAATCAGGCTGTTTCTTTGAAAACAAATGAAGAAAGTATTGCTCACGTTGTCCGTCAAACTCCCAGGCAGAGCCGCTGAAAAACGAACGCCAATTGTTCGGTTGATCACGCCATATGTAATATTCCGGTTTGCTGCTGAACCATTCATGCTCATCCGAAGTATGATTGACGACTAAATCCATCATCAATTTCAACCCTCTTTTATGCATTTGGTCGATCAATTCTTCGAAGTCTTCCATACTGCCGAAATCATCCATGATTTTTTGGTAATCCCGGATGTCGTAGCCATTATCATCATTCGGTGAATCGTAGACCGGTGAGAGCCAAATAATGTCGACATTTAAAGCTTGCAGGTAATCGAGTTTTTGAATAATCCCCTGTATATCACCGATGCCGTCACCATTTGAATCCATGAAACTTCTTGGGTATATCTGATAAACGGTCGACTTTTTCCACCATTCCGCCACATAATCACTCCTTTCATGAGTAAACATGGAATATTCTAACATGAAGATTGTGAGAAAGGGAATATTCATCCAATCATTAATCAACTACCTCTTTGTGTTAACTTAAAATAAAAAAAGGTTGACTCATTTTTTCTGATTTATTATACTTTGGATAGCTTATACATTGGAGGTTTCATATGACTACATTTACTAAAACAAGATCAGCCAACCATTCACGAACCTTAAAACTGGTCCACATGGCTATGTTTGCCGCATTGATGGCAATTGGCGCCAATCTGACTTCCTTTTTAGTCGTCGGTGGAGTGCCGATCACCTTGCAGACTTTCTTCGCGATTCTTGCCGGAATCCTGTTGGGCAGCAAGCTTGGCGCTGCATCAATGGCTGTCTACGCATTTATTGGCCTTGCAGGTGTTCCGGTTTTCGCGAAATTCTCAGGGGGGATGGATACCATTATTTCCCCAACATTCGGCTTTATCCTTTCTTTCATACTAGTTGCGTACGTTGTCGGACTGATTGCTGAAAAATTCCCGACACGCAAAGGATTTGTCGCAGCTGCACTTGCAGGCTTGGCCATCAATTATCTTCTTGGCACAAATTGGATGTACGCCGCCTATAAATTATGGTTCGCCGCACCGGAAGGCTTCACTTACTGGATGGCGTGGGCATGGATGGTACCGCCTTTTCCAAAGGATTTGATACTGGCAGTGCTGGCAGGCATCTTCGGATTCAGACTCAAACCGATTATTCGCAAGTTTATGTAATCACCAAACTCATGATAATCAAAGAAAAAGCCGGTGCGGGAAAATTCCCGTACCGGCTTAAATTTTATCTTCTTGTTCTGACAGGTGCCGCTTTCCATTGCTGTTCAAGCCAAGCTTCGAAATCCTCACCTTTGTCGCCTTTATACGTATCATAGATATCGCTGCGCATTTTCTGCAGTTTCACTTTGAAGTCTTCATAAGTGTGATCAGCAGGCAAGCTTTTCTTGATGCGGACAAGCACTTTATCCGTATCTTTGATCAGTTCATATTCATTGCGTTCCGGCATTTCAACATTTTCACCGAAATTTTGCAGCATGTCGTAAGCCGCTTCCTGAACCTGATAAACCGGATCATTCTTCATACGGTTCAGCAGAATGCTGGTCGTCTGTTCCGTTTTCCATTTGCCCAGTTCCTCGACAGCAGCCAAACGCTCTTTCCAGTTAGCCATGCGATTGGCAGCTTTTTTCAATTCATCATAATTCGGCGGCATTTCTTCTTTGTACTTAACTTGTGTCAATTTCATTCTCCTTTTATTCATTTTCCTTTGCGGAAAATGGAGGTATGCATTTCTTCGAAATAACATCGCTCTTTAGAGTGTACCATTTTATTCGTTCTCTATCACTCTATTCCGTTCAATGTTTGATATGTTGAAGTTTAAAACTACCGATTTTAGGAAATAAAAGAAGGGGTAATTAAACGCATCGGAGGAATTGAAATGGCCACAACATATAAAGCTTTATTGACGAAAGAAGATTTTGAAACACGCAAGGATTTGCCTGAATGGCTCCTGACTGAGTACCAGACATTCCATGACACAGTTACAGACAAGACTTTCCCCTGCTATTTCGGGATGAGCGGTGAATTGAAGGGCGAATTGAGATATGGATACATAAGCCGGGAGGACTGGTCGGACCTGCCGATCATAGTGGAGGAATTTCTGTCATTGTTCAGGGACCCAAAACATAAGCGACATGGTCTTTTCGTGTTTGTGGAACCATTCGAAACAGAAGGCAAGCTCGAGCAGTATCGTAATGAATTCTGGACGATCCTCCAGTATCTGCACAATATGGATGATACAGAATGGCCGACGGACAAACCTAAAGACCCTGATCATTATTTATGGGATTTCGTGTTCAAAGGCGAACCGATTTTCATCTTCGGCAACGCCCCGGCCTATAAGCGCCGTAAAACACGGGACCTCGGCAATGCCATGGTGCTTGGCTTCCAGCCGCGCCGTATTTTCGAAGGATTGACGGGTACGGAAAAAGGCGGCATCATGTCACGTGAAAAAGTGCGTCAGCGTGTGGAGAAATGGGACCAATTGCCGACACATCCGGACATCAGCCATTTTGGCGATCCGGAACATAACGAATGGAAACAATTCTTCATCGGCGATGACAGCGAGCCGATCCAAGGAAAATGCCCTTTCTCCCATAAAGCAGCAGAATAAATAAAAAGGCTTCGCGGATGCGGAGCCTTTTTTATTGAAAAAGAATAATTGAAAACCGATATTCCGCAAAACAGCTTCGAAGGCATTAGCCGACGCCTGCGAGGATAATGCCTTTGCGACGAAGTGCGCAGCACTGCAGGAGCACTGCTTTTCTTTGTGCTCCTGTCTCTGCATCGCTTCGCTAGCTTCGAGACATGGTGGAGCGTTGCATCGCTGAGCTAGCTTCGTCGCCAAGAGTTGGCCATGCACTTCGCTCGAAACGGAGTTGGAAAGCCAACTCCGTTTCTTCTCCCCTGGGAGTCTTCGCTAATTTGCTCCATATCTAAGATCTGTTTCTACATAAGATTTTCTTTTCAGCTCGTTTCACTGTACTTTACAAAGAAGCAATCGCATTGATGAAACGTTCAACTTCTTCTTCTGTATTATATGGTGCAAGTCCTGCCCGCACCCAGCCGCCGGTTTTATTGACATCAAGCACATCTCCAAGTGTGGAGGCGTAAAAATGGCCGGCGGCTGTGAAGATGCTGTGTTCTTCCGCTAAAATCACGCAGACATCCGCAGGTTCATAGCCTGACACTTTGAAAGCGATTGTCGGCGTTTTCGGGACATCGTCCGCAGCTTGCCATAGAATAACTTTTTCCAGTGCGCCCAGGCCTTCGCGCAAACGTTTCGCTAAGCCGTTTTCATAGTTCTCTATTTCTTCATAGCCTGACAGGATTTTCTCCCGGCGTGTTTGCCCTTCTCCAAAAGATGCGAAAAATTCAATTGCCGGCCGGATGCCCGCAATGCCTTCATGATTTTGAGTGCCCGTTTCCAGCTTGTCCGGATAGTAAGAAGGAGAAGTGGTCAATTTATAAGGGACCAGATTTTTAAAGATCCCTTCACGGATTGCAGCAATTCCGATATGCGGCCCGAAGAATTTATAGACTGAACACAACAGGATATCGATATCCATTTGATCCCGGTCGATCGGCATATGAGGTGCTGCATGAACGGCATCTGCTGCGACAAGCGCACCAACTTCCCTGGCCCGCTTGACGGCAGGTTCAATGTCCACGATGGTGCCGATCGCATTCGATGCCATGCCAAGTGCCACCAATTTCGTTTTTTCATTGATGAGTGAATCGATATTTTGCATATCAAGTGTCAAATTTTCTTTGTCCACCGGAATCCAGCGCACGGTCAAGCCGTGGTCTTCCGCCATCATCATCCATGGATCGACGTTTGCCCGGTGGTCCATTTCAGTAACAACGATTTCGTCGCCTGCTTCGAATTGTTTTCCAAGAGCATTCGCAATCGCAATGGTCAAAGTTGTCATGTTCGCTCCGAAAGCCACTTCATTTGGCTGCACATTCAGAAAATCCGCAACGGCTTCACGAGCTTCAGCAATCACTGTCTCAGTTTCCCAGCTCGAAGGAAACGAGCCATGGAGATTCGCTCCGCCTCTTTGCATATATCCTGAAATCGCTGTAATTGACTGAAGCAAGACCTGCGATCCTCCAGGTCCGTCAAAATAGGCGGCTGGCTTGTTTTTATACATGCGTTCGAGCGCCGGAAATTGCTCCCGTACTCCTTCAATTGGATAAATGGTTTCTGTCGACTTCACGTTTATCATCTCCCTTTGCTGTTTGGCCGAAACTTATGGCGCAGTCGAGACTCCTCTTAATCACCGGAGAGCTTCATACGTTTGATTTTCGCCCTTATAATCCAGTTTATCAAATATTGTTCCCTCTGGCTGTTTTTCAAAACAAGCCGTCCTGGACTAGCCGGGCATAAAGCTTGCCAATGAAAATCAGATGCCTTATCCTTTTTCATTGATATAATTATATATTTGCAGGAGGCCGTTATGGACCAATTCGATAATTCGGTTGAACTTTTCATAGAGAATGCAGGTTGGATGGCCCCAATTTTCTTTTTGGTTCTCCATCTGATCCGGCCGTTCGTTTTTCTTCCTGTTGTAGCTGTATGTATAATTGGCGGTGTTGCTTTCGGTTTTATCCAAGGCATGATTTTATCTTATATCGGCCTGGTGCTGATGAGCGCTATTATATATTTTTTGCTGGAGCGTTTGCCAAAATTCCACCGGAAGATGACAAAATTGAAGGAACGGATATTCCCTGACCGGAGCCTCACGGTTGGCCAAGTGATGATTTTGCGTATTATGCCTTTCGTCCACTTTCAGCTCTTGTGTTTTTACTTGATGGATATGACTAAAAGCTTTAAGGAATACATGTATTATTCAGCACTTGGTTTGATGCTGCCGGCCATCGTCTACACAGCTTTTGGCCAATCGATCACCGAATTCCCATGGTATTTGACGCTCCTTTTCCTTGCTCTTCTGGTCGTTTTATTTCTGGGCATCGAAAAATACAATAAGGTCTGTTCCATACAACGTTAATAAATGACTGTAGTAAAGCTGAATATTTAATTTCCAGCAATTTCGGGTATGGAATATAACTACAACCATTCAAAAGGAGACTACATATGCCATTCTTTAATAACAGAGGAACTCAATTATTTTATGAAGACATCGGTGAAGGTCCGCCTCTGCTGCTATTGCACGGTTTGACCAGCAATCATCACATGTTCTACAGAGAAATCGGCTACTTAAAAGCCAAATTCCGGATCCTTGCTTTGGATTCACGGGGACATGGAAAATCCGACCGGCCGGACGAATTTACATTGGAAGACCATGTAGCCGATACCATCGCCTTGCTTGACCACCTCAAACTCCAGTCGGTCTATGCATTGGGCGTTTCGATGGGCAGTTATATCGCTCAAGGACTTGCCATCAGCCAACCTGAACGGGTACAAAAACTAATACTGGCAGCTACCAAATCGTACGGTGAGCAATCATCGATGGCTGAAATGTTCGATCGGTATAAGGAACAGCTGGAAGGAATGAGCATTCCTGAGAAATTAGCGATTTCTTCAGAACTTATCTTCCATAATCAGGAAGCTGTTGATGCTTGGCAAAATAAGGTTGCTAAAAACAGCCGCATGTTGAACGGCGCCGAACAAGCCGCTGCATCTGCAGCCTTGCGGGATTTCGATTTTCGGGAGGATTTGAAGCGAATTACCGCAGAAACGCTTGTCATCAGCGGCAAGCATGATGGATTGAATCCACCTGAAAAAGGCAGAGAGACAGCCGTTCTGATTCCTAATGCAGATTATATGGAATTTCAGGATTCCGGCCATGCGCCAAATGTAGAACAGGATCGCCTGTTTCTTGGTGTAGTCGAAAAATTTCTAGAATAACTGTCAATACTACTATGGACAACGGAATTTGCACTTGTCTGAATGAATGTTTGCAGATACGATTGAAATGTATGCCTAACCAGTTAATAAAAGGCTTCTTGTTCAGAACCTGTTATACAAAGAGAGGCTTTCCGCCACAAAGCGGGAAGCCTCTCTTTGTTGAAATCGATTATTTCTCTTTCAAAATCTCATCTATTTCTTTTAACAATTCCTGGGTTAATTTCAATTCTACCGCATGAAGATTGTCCAGTACCTGATCGGCCTTTTTGCCGCCTGGAATTACTGAATCGATGCCGGGCTGGGCAAGAAGCCAGGCAAGTGACAATTTCGAGACATCTGTTTCAAGGCGCACCGCCACCATTTTCAGTTTATCCACGATTGCGAGATTTTTTTCAAACTCCTCTTCCTGAAACAGCGGAACACTTTTTCGCCAATCGCCGTCTTCCAGCAGGAAATCTTCATCGTATTTCCCTCCAAGAATGCCGAAAGCAAGTGGCCCGTAAGGTACGACGGTAATATCGTTTTCCAAACAATACGGCAGAATATCTTTTTCAATCGATCGGTCAAGCATGTGATATTGCAGTTGGATGGCAGAGATTTCCCCTTCACTGTTCGCTTCTTTCAATTGCTCCAGTGAAAAATTCGAAACGCCGATTGCCTTGATCTTCCCTTCTCTCTTCAGTCGGGAAAGTTCTGCAACCGCTTCTTTGACAGGCGTTTCATTATCCGGCCAATGGATATAATAAAGGTCGATTGCATCGAGCTGAAGTCGTCCAAGACTTTCTTCAACAGCTTTGCGCAGGTAACCAGGAGAGTTGTTGCGGTTGCCGGTGCGCCAGTCACTCCCTCCTTTGGTGGCAAGTACATACCGGTCTCGCGGATATTCCTTCAGGACTTCACCCACTAATTCTTCAGAACGCCCCGTTCCATATACGTCTGCAGTATCGATAAATGTTATGCCGTTATCAAGCGCTGCACGCACAAGATTTTTGCCATCCTCTTCGTTGAGGTTTTCATACAGATTATGTCCACCTACCGCATTTGTTCCCAGTCCAATGGCTGATATTTTCAAGTTCGTTTTTGGCAATAAAGAATATTTCATCGAAACTTCCTTTCTTTGTTGTATTATTCGGCTCTCATTTTTTCGTCCAGCAGCCTGAAAGTGTAATCGATCTTTTCCTGTGGCACTTCTGTATAGGAATCTCCTAAATTCACTTCATAATAGCAAGTACCTTCATCGATTTCACGAACATAGCCCGATAATCCGATTCCTGTTTCCTTCTGCACTTGTGCCAATAGCTCAGCTGCCTGCTCTTTCGGTTTATTGATATGGACATGGAACATATTCGACACAGGCATTTCCGGCAAAGTCACTATCCCTTCACAGGAATTATACTTAGCTGAAAGTTCTTTGGCTGTTTCAAAGTATTTCCCCATTTTTCCTTTGCGCTGCTCAAAATAATAATCAGCGGTAAAAATATACGGATAGAGGGAAATAAGGTCTCCTCCATGCCGTTTTTTCCATACTTTCGATTCTTTGATAAAATCGGCATCCCCAGCCAAAATGGCTCCTGCAATTCCGCCGATCCCCTTATACATTGAAAGATAAACGCTGTCGAACAGATTGCAGATTTCTTCTACCGACTTTTGGTAATGCGGTAAAGTTTCCAGTATTCTGGCACCATCCAAATGCAGCCTGATATTATTTTCACTGCAATAAGCTGAAATAGCCTGCAGCGTTTCAAAATCCGGTAATTGGCCTCCGATTTCACGCTGCGGCAATTCCAATAAAACGCAGGCAACATCTTTCGGCATCGACTGTATATCTTTCAATTGAATGACGCTGTCTTTATCCGTCAATAACACCGTTTCGATCCCGTGCAATTTCTTGAGGCCGTCTTCTTCATGTATCTCCAAATGCGACAACGGATGATAAGCGACTTTTGCTGAATTTTTCTCATCACTCCAGATGCGCAGGGCAATTTGCTGGGCCATGGTGCCACTCGGAAAAAAGACTGCTTTTTCCTTACCCAGGAATGCGGCCATTTTTTCTTCAAAATCATTGATTGCCGCCCCGGTCCCGTAAATATCCGATTTTGTTTCTCCATCCATTTCCTGAAACGCCTGTTTCAATACATTCACATTCCGCGGACCATGTCCTGATAACTGGTAGTCTGTGTCATCAAACGATTTTTTCAATAATTCCATTGTATTCATCATATTCTCCGCCTTTATCTGAAAAGTCTCACATCATTCTCACTATACCATTGTTTTCAAAAAGAAAGCCAACCCACTGCAGTCTTATAAGCTGCGGGTTGGCTTTCTTGTCCTATTGAACCGGTATTTACCGGTGGCAGTATAGTCTATTGTTTTCAACTGTTATTAATAAGCATTAAATTGTGCTGCTCGGCAGTTTGCGGGCGGCAGAAATAATATCCCTGACCCTCATCGCAAAGTTCATTTTCCAAATAATCCAGCTGCACTGAATCTTCAATTCCTTCCGCAACAACTTCCATACCAAGCTTGTGCGCCAACGAAATAATTGTAGAAGTGATGGCTTTTCCATTCAAATCATTATTAATATCCTGTATGAAACTGCGGTCGATTTTAACCCGTTCAAATGAAAACTGGCGCAAATAATTCAGTGAGGTAAATCCTGTACCAAAGTCATCGATGGACATTGAAATCCCAAGCGCTTTCAATTTGCGCAAGCTCTCCTTTAAAACATCCGTATCTTCAAGCAGGATACTTTCAGTGACTTCCAGTTCCAGCCACTCAGCCTCCAATGCCGTTTCTTGAAGAACATTTTTTACTAAATGGACAAAGTTCGGATGCTGCAACTGAATGGTGGAAATGTTTACGCAGATACGAAAAGGTGCGCAGCCCTTATTTTGCCAGTTCTTCGCCTGCAAGCATGCGGTGTATAGCACCCATTTGCCGATTGCAATGATTTGTCCACTTTCTTCCGACACCG
>CAZGMW010000006.1:0-13267 GCA_964526895.1 uncultured Planococcus sp.
CTATATTGGTTGAACTAAAGAATCACTGTAAATAAGCCGCTTCGTCGCTTTGGACAGGGCAAAGATTATGCTCCTGCGCACTGCTCGTCGCAAAGGCGGGCCATCTCCGTATGGCTCACCTTAGCTCACACAATAAGCCGAGAAGAACACTCGTCTTATTGCTCCGCTCCGTCCGGCGGCGCTCCTTCGCTGAGTTCCACTTCTAGATATGGAGCAAAACAGCGAAGACTCCCAGGCGACTAAGCGAAGTGCTGAGATCCACTCGGACGAAGGTCCGAGTTAGCTTAGCGCGAGCCAAGCGTAGCCGAAGGTCCTTCGGCTAACGCTTTGCGACGAAGCTAGCGCAGCGATGCAGGAGCACGGTTTTTGGAAAGCGGAGCTGTTTTGCGGAATATCGACTACTAGAGGTTTATTAGTTCAACTTATATAGCTGAAAAATAGAATAATCATTCAAATTTCACTTTACTCAAAATGTTTATTGCTGCTATTTCTATTTCCTGTAGTTCACCTGCTGTGAGACTATGCGCATGAATCCATCGAATGTCGCTGAATAGCGATTCCAGTGGTGATACCATTTACGAATCGTTTCGAGCAGCCAGAATGGAACAGGCTTGGCTTCGATAAACGAATAATACTCTTCATAGGCCTTCTTCAAATGTTCCCACCGGAAATCATTGCCGGGTTTGATGTATTCAGAGACATCGAGCAATTTAGCACGCCCGTCCTGCAGTAAAATATTCTTTAGATGTATATCCCTTGGGTTCAAACCGATTTCCCTGATGTATTGCCTTGCATCTTCTACATCTTGAATCGCTTGTGCCGGTATATAAACGCCTTGCAACAGGCAGTCAAACAAAGTCGGACCTTCTTCATATTTTAAAACAAGCAGACGGTCGACCACACCATAACAATTTGAGAAGTGAACGGACGAACCTATACGGGCATACACTTCCGCTTCCGCTTCAAGTTTGTCCCGTTTGCCTTCAGCGTATACTTTAAAAGCAAACTCCGGCGCCGCCAATGACTGGAAGACTGCCGCGTCTGTACCGACGCCTATACAGCGGAACCCTCCTGCCATGCCTTCGATCATCACAGGTTCATTGTCTGAACTTGCCGTCACTTTGATTTTCTCGAGGGCGGTCACTGCCGCTTCCCATACGTGTTCCATAACATCTCTCCTCAAATCTGGATCTGTTCTCTATCTCCTTTATACCTGAGTTCAAACGTTAAGTCACCCTGGAAAGTTCTACGGAAAGCCGGCTCTTTGAATGCAAGGCCCGACTTCATTAATCCGGCAGAAATTTTTGAATAAAAGAACCGGCCTCTGAGCATAGAATCTCAATGGCCGGCCGACGTTATTTGACGATACTGTAATACACTTTTGACGTTAATCGATAAATCACCCAGTATACTGCTGCGAAAGCGATGACGACACCTATAAATGTCAGCAGCCAGGTCATGTCATTGGTGACTCCGAAAATCAGCAGCAACTTGCGGACAATCGGGTAAGCGAAGCTGACATGGATGGTGGCAATCACAATCGGCAACAGGAACATCCAGACAATCTGTGATCGGGTCGAGTCTTTAATCATCTCTTCGTCGAGTCCGACTTTCTGCATGATTTGGAATTTTCCGCGGTCATCAAAACCTTCGGATACTTGTTTAAAGTAAGTGATCAGCAAGGTACCCAGTGTGAACAGCAAGCCTAGGAAAATACCCAGGAACAGGAAACCGCCGTTTATGCTGTACCATTCTTCACGTTGGATCTCTCGTGATTCGTAAAGCCCGTCGTTTCCTGAACTGAAATTATACTCATTCGCCAACTGATCAGTCAGCGCTTCCTCCTGCTCTTCCGTACCTTCCGTATTCCAGCCGATTTCTGCGTCGATTGTAATATGGGTTGATTCAGGAAATTGTTCCATATAGTCATCACGGAGGTCGAGCAGGTGCGTTTCATCCGGCACGACTAATGCAATCGATTCTGTCAATGCCATGTCTGCACTGAACTCGTTTTCGATTTCAGTGAGACTGTAGCTTTTATCTCCGATGGCAAGCTCTTCTTTTTCGTAGGTTTTTGTTGAATGGTAAAACAAGGCTTCATCGTCTTCCAATGAATAGTTTTCTCCCGTCATCCCATTAAAATCCTCAAGCGGGATGACCATCATCAAAACGGGCAGCGTTCCATCAACAGAGCTCTGTTCAAACACGAAGCGGCCGTCTTCAAGATTACCGAAAAAGCTTTCATAGCGGTAACTTTCCATTTCCGTAACTTCCAGTCCGTTTTCTTCCGTCAAGGCAAGAACCTCTTCCTGCAGTTCAAAAAATCTGTTATTCATTTCCGCAACATCATCCATATCCCCGAACAATTTTATATTATGCTCATAAGGAAAACGATTTTCCAAAGTTTCTTCCGAACCGAGATAAATCGTGATGGTCGTGGATACAGCGATGATGACCATTGAAGCCAAAATGCAGATATTCGCCAGGCCTACTGCGTTCTGTTTCATCCGGTACAGCATGCCTGAGATGGAAATAAAGGCACCGGGGCGGTAATAAATACGCTTATTGTTCTTCAACGCTTTCAAGATGAAAATAGATCCTGAAATGAACAGCAGATACGTACCAATTATCACCAGCAGCACGGCCAGGAAGAACTTTTCGATAGCGGCGAGCGGATCTGGTATTGTGATGGATATGCCGTATCCCCACCCTAAAAAGATCAGCGACAGAATGAAAAGGATCAATGAACCCTTAGGTTCTTTTTCCCCTTCCTGTTTGCCTTTCAGTAATTTAATCGGATTTGCGAATGTAAACTGGCTGACGTTATACAGATATGTCAGTACAAAAATTGCCGTAAACAGCCCAATTGTTATACCCGCACTCAACAGGGAAGTTGTATAAGCAATCTCATTCGGCATCCGCAGCATGAAATTCAGCAGCATGAATACCAGGCGCCCAAACAGCAATCCTGTGAGTAAGCCGGCTGCTATACTCAAAAGACTTGAAAACAGTGATTCAAAAAACAGGATTTTGGCGACATGCTTTTTTTCCAATCCAAGAATTCCGTATAGCCCGATTTCTTTTTTACGCCGTTTGATCAAAAAGCTGTTTGTGTAGAGAATGAAAATCACCGAGAATATTCCGATCACCACTACGCCGATCATGAAAAGAGTCGGAAGTGAACTCGACCGCTCCTGCACGAATTTGTTGGTCATCAGCGATACCATCAGGAAAAACATGGCGATGATCGCAGTGGATGACAAAAGAAAAGGAATATACAATTGTTTATTTGACTTGATATTGCGCAATGCCAAGGACGAGAAGAAACGGTTATTCATCCCGCTCACCCCTGCTTGACAGGACTTTCAGCGAATCGGAAATGCGGTCCATGAATTCATCAGCCGACCCTTCTCCGCGGTAGATTTCGTGATAAACCGAACCATCACGGATAAACAGGACGCGTTTCGAAAAGCTGGCCGCTCTCGTGCTGTGGGTAACCATCAGAATCGTTTGGCCGGTTTCGTTGATGCCTCTCAAAATTTCCATCAGATTTTGTGAAGCTTTAGAATCCAGAGCACCCGTCGGCTCATCCGCAAGAATAATTTTAGGTTTGGTAATCAATGCCCGTGCTACAGCAACACGTTGCTTCTGCCCGCCTGAAACTTCATAAGGAAACTTGTCGATATGGGATTCAATTCCGAGATTGCGGACAATCGGCATCAAACGGCTTTCCATTTCCTCTATGGGAGTTTTCGATAAAACAAGAGGCAACAGGATATTGTCTTTGATGGTGAAATTGTCGAGCAGGTTGAAATCCTGGAATACAAATCCAAGTGTATTGCGCCGGAACGCTGAAATTTCTTTGTCTTTGATTTTCGACAGCGGATTGCCATCCAGGTATACTTCACCTGAACTGGCGTCGTCAAGTGTCGAAATGATATTCAACAAGGTTGTCTTTCCTGAACCCGATTCCCCCATGATCGAAACGAATTCCCCTTCTTCCACCGAGAAATTCACTGCAGCCAAAGCTTCGGTCTGCTGGTTTGAAAAGCGCGCTGTATATATTTTCTTTAAATTTTTAATTTCCAATAAGGTCATTGCTAACCCCTCCTTGCTTTTCATGATACGGGGATTTGAGCGTGTCTGCCTGTACCTATCCTTACAAACAGAAACGCAATCTTACGGTTTCGTAAGATTGCACAGTTACAGCCATTATTCAGCAAAATCTTGTTTCTGTTAATCAAAAACGGCCAATTCCTTCCTGGCCATGCTGATTTCTGCGCGTGTGCCTTTGCCAAGCTCAGATGTTATTGCAAGTTCGTGGCCCAGGCGTCTGCAGATTTTCCTGCTGAGAAATAAGCCGAGGCCAGTAGATTTCTCATGCAATCGGCCGTTCATACCGGAATAACCCTTATTGAAAATTTTCGGCAAATCTTCCGGACGGATACCTACGCCTGTGTCTTCTATGACAAGCGTCTGTTCTTTATCTGGATCAAGGTAGATGTATATAACGCCGCTTGCCGTATATTTCAAGCTGTTCGACAATAATTGCTCAAGGAGGGTCTGCAGCCACTGCCCGTCTGATAAAACTGTTGTGCCAAGCGGCTGATATTCGAGTTTAATGCCTTTATAGATAAAAAGAATCGAATATTTCTTTACAGCTCTTTTAATAAGAGAATCCAGATCCACTTCGGATAAATCCATTTCAGAACCGGTCTCTTCTAGCTTTACATAATTCAATGCCATGTGTGTGTAGTCTTCCAGGCGCACTATTTCCTGCGAAATCTTCTTGGATTCAGCAGTCGCCTTGCTTTGATTCAACAAACTGATTGCAGAAAGCGGCGTTTTGATCTGATGCAGCCAAAGCGTGAAATAATCGAGTTGATCCGCCTGCCGCTCGGTATGGAGATTGTTCATCTCTCTTATCTCCTGCTGCAATTCACTTATTTTTGCCAAATACAGCTGGTCCGCCGGATCCGTTCCGGCAACACTGCCTGCGTTTTTAATGGAATGGGCTTCTCCGACCTGGATAATGGCTTCATATCTTTTTCTGTACCGATAATACTGGATGATTCCATAAACCCCAAAAAAGAACAAAGCCAATTCCATACTATAAAGATAAAGTGTCAAAGGCAGGCTGTTAAGTACGAAGATGCTCGCAAATATCAAAGCCATTCCGAGGAAAATGAAAACCTGCGGCCGGACAGAAAAAAGAAACAATTTGAATACACTTGTCTTAGTGTGATCAGCCATTCGCGGAGTCCTTATTCAAGGCGTAGCCGATACCTTTTTTCGTCAGGATGAAATCAGGCAAGCCGACTCCCGCCAGTTTTTTCCGCAGCCTCGCCATATTGACCGCGAGTGTGTTGTCGTCGATAAATGATTCATCCTCCCATAGCTTGACCATCATATCTTCCCTCATGACATATTCGCCTTTTTGCATGAACAGCTGCTCCAGGATTTTCAGCTCTGTACGAGTCAAATCCACTTCCTGCTCCGCATAATACAGCTTGGATTCTCCTGGTTTCAGCACAGTCCGGTTGAAATTCTGGAAATTATCGGCTTCATTGAAATCATAAGTCCTTCTGAGCAGCGCCTGAATTTTTGCCACTGCCACCGTCAAATCGAAAGGTTTAGTGATGAAATCATCCGCTCCCATCTGGATACCCATGACAATGTCCATATTTTCACTGCGGGAAGAAATGAAAATGATCGGCACCTGCGAAACTTTGCGGATTTCCTGGCACCAATAATAGCCATTGAAAGCTGGCAACGATATATCCAGCAACACCAATTGAGGCTCTTCTTCCGTAAAAACTTCCATTACATGATTGAAATCCTCCACCAACGCTGCATTAAGATTCCATTTTTGCAGCTCTCTTTGAAGCACACCTGCAATTGTCATATCATCTTCCACTATTAATACTTTAACCATCGTTCCACCCCAATTTTATGTATTTCTTTGGCAGGCTCTTTCTCTTATGCTCCAGTTTAGCCGATATGACCGCCGCAAACCAGCAGGATTCCAACAGTAGCTGGAGTTCCCCTCGTCAGCTGGACTGAAAGTACGTTAAAATAGAGGTAAAGAAAAAATGATTACAGAAAAGCTGGGAGTGGAAATATTGTTAACCTACTTTAAACAACTGATTGAAACCTTGTTTCCAGCTTATTTTGCTTTTGTCATGGCGACCGGAGCGTTATCCATAAGCTCTTTTTTTATTGGTTTCGAGTTGATAGCGACTGTCCTACTTTATATTAATATCGCAGCATTTATTACCTTATGGATTTTAACGATAATGAGAGTGCTGCTTTATCCGAAAAAAGTTTTTAAAGATTTGAGCAGCCATAAAATCGGTTCCGGTTTCTTTACTACCGTTGCCGGTACTTGTGTGCTTGGCAGCCAGCTGATCATCGTGGCCGGCTCTTATACTTTTGCAGTCTATATTTGGGGCTTCGCTCTTTTTCTATGGTTTCTCATCATGTACTCCTTTTTTACAGCAGTCATTGTACAGCGCGACACGCCCACACTGTCTGAAGGAATCAACGGAGCATGGCTGATTGCAGCCGTAGCTACGCAATCTGTTTCCATACTTGGAACATTGCTTGTTCCGGTGATTGGCAGCGGCCGCGAAATTGTCTTATTCACTACAGTCTGCATGTATTTTCTGGGCTGTATGCTTTATTTGAATATCATAACTTTAATATTTTACCGTTTCACTTTTTTGAAAATGGACTCAAGCGCTTTTACTCCCCCTTATTGGATCAATATGGGGGCAGTGGCAATTACGACCCTCGCCGGCGCAACCTTGATCAAAAATGCTGAGTATTGGTCTATTCTTGTTGAAATTACTCCTTTCTTAAAAGGTTTCACGTTATTTTTCTGGGCAGCCGGAACCTGGTGGATCCCTTTACTGTTCATCTTGGCTTTCTGGCGGCATATTCTGCGGCGCCATCCGGTGACTTATGAAGCCGCAATGTGGGCAATGGTATTTCCGCTTGCCATGTATACGGCCAGTACCTGGCAGCTCGCAATCGTCTTGAATACACCTTTTTTGCAAGCCATTCCACGGGTGATGTTCTATGTAGCGCTGTTCGCTTGGATTCTTGTATTTTTCGGCCTCATCCATCATTTATATATCCGGACCGCCACATACTATAAAACGGCGAGGATGCAGTGAAGAGCATAAACAAAAAAGCGCTGCCTTAAAGGCAAGCGCTTTTCTTCTATGTATTTTCCCTCAACCATTCCATCACAAAATTTTCACGCAGAATAAAAACCTGGGACGGATTTTCTTTATAAACCAAATTATTGGCATCGATCACTTCACGGATTGAAACCCAGACAGGCTGATACCCTTCTTCCAATTCATAGCCAATGAGCGACTGGCCAATTGTTTCTTTAGAATCTAATTCACACTGGAAATGATGGGAAACCATATGGAAATGTGATTCGGGAGCGCGATAGTCGGGCCGCTGCTCCGAAACGATTCCGAGTTTTTCCTTTACAACGCATTTGATATAACCGGTCTCTTCCGCTACTTCTCTGAGCAGAGCTTCTTTGAGGCTTTCTCCTTCTTCGACCCCACCTCCAGGCAATTTATAATAACCACTCCCGGAACGGACCATCAAAATTTTTTCTTCTTCAATGATAATTGCCCGGACGGCTGTTCGGCGGATGATATTCTCGGCTTTTGCCCCTTCGTGAATAAAGCTGATTGTTTTATTGAAATGCATATTTTCCTCCTGTGCAGTTGAAATGAGTATAAAATTCGGATTTCTGGTGATATACAGGTTAATATTCGGCAATTCGGGAAAACATTGATATAAGCAGAAAGGATGAGCGGAATGAAAAACAAGTTAGCGGCAGCTTTGCTGGCCATTTTTCTTGGAGACTTCGGTGCCCATAAATTCTATCTGGGCAAACCCGGGATAGGGTTAATTTATCTGGCATTTTTCTGGACAGGGATTCCTGCTGTCATCGGTGTGATTGAAGGCATCATCTATCTTCTTTCTTCTGAAGAAGATTTCCACAAAAAATACAGCAAGAGGTATTAAGAGCAATAACATTACGCATGCTTCCGGAAACGATTCGGGAGCATGCTTTTTTATGGTTCATGCAGAAAACGGACCGATGAAAAAACAAAGAGCCAAACCGATTAACGCACCGACCTGGAAAGACAAGCGGCTTTTAAAAATCATTCTGAAAATAATTGCGGGAATGAGCATCCACACCCCAATCGGCAAAATATAAGTTGTGAAGATCGGCAAAAAACCGTCCATCATATTTTCAAATAAAACTGCAGAAAACGCCATACTTTCATCTCCCTGTCATTATTTTTAATAAGGATAACTATCAGTATTCGTAACGTACAGAGCCATCGTCCAATATGTCATAACTCATCTGCTCGCTCTCAAGCAATTGAATAAGGATAGTTGTCCTGGAAGCTGCCAATTCTTTTTGCTTGTCGATTACATGGATTAATTCTTGATTGGCTGTTGCTGCATTTTGCACCTGAAGAATGTTTGTAAGCTGATAGGCCAAACTAAATTGTTCTTCAAAATAGCGGTTCATCACTGCAAAACGGTCTTCATCCAATGGCAAGTCCTGCTGTAATTCAAATAGCATTTTTTGGGCTTCTTCAATATGGAAAGGCGTCAGCGAGTTAGTATTGTACTGATCGATAAGCGAGTTGACAATTTGACTAACCTCCACTTCTGATGTGCTGCTCTCTTCGAGATAATTATGGACCTTGATATTCTTCGTTGAAACGATTCCAAATTCGTTGCTGTCCGGTGTAATGTATGTAGAAAATGCATAAAGATTCCAGATTAAGAGCAACAGCCCGAAAACTCCTCCAATCTGCAGCAACGGTTTCCTGATTAGCCTTTTCGGCTTTTCGTTCGAATAGCGTTTCTCTCTATAACTGTAAACCTTCCTGCCTGCTGCTTGCTTCTTTTCAATCTCTTGCATTGTTTTTCTGAATTCACGCTGACGTTTGTTTAACATCCTCCACGCTCCGTTATATTTGATGAGTCTATTATACTAAAAAAGGTAATTTTTGTATGCATTATTACTTATTAAAATCCATTTAATTTATAAAAAATTGCCGAAAAGCAATAATATGACTTCTTCCATTGAAATTATCCAACAATTCCAACTCTTCTCCTGTTAAAATAAAATTACGCAAGTTGAACAGGAGGCGTTTTCTGATGGAGAGAAAAATTATGCCTTACGGCAGCTGGAAGTCGCCGATTACCAGTGAATTGATGCTGAAGGACGCGGTAGCCCTTGAAGGAGTCGTTTACGAAAGCGATGATCTGTACTGGCTGGAACGTCTTCCATCTGAAGGCGGCCGCAGCAGAATTATGAAAAAGACATTGGATAACGCGCCGGTCGAACAGACACCCGCCCCTTTCAATGTCCGGACACGGGTTCACGAATATGGCGGCGCACCTTTCACAGTCGTTGGCGAAAACCTCTATTTCTCCAATTTCGAAGACAATCATTTATATATGAAAGACGGTGATAATCAGGCGAAACAGATCACATCTGACTCAAACCATCGCTATGCAGATGCAGGAATCGATCGGCTAAACCAGCGTCTTTACTGGATTCGCGAAGATCATACAAAATCCTCGCTTACACCTGAAACAACCATCGTTGTGATGAACGCTGATGGCAGCGATGAAAAGATTGTGGTTTCGGGTAATGATTTCTACTCGAATCCTAGAGTGAGTCCCGGCGCTAAACATCTGGCATATCTTACTTGGAATCATCCGCATATGCCGTGGGATGAATCGGAATTATGGGTGGCTGACATCAAGGATGATGGCACACTTTCCAATAACCGAAAATTGACTGGCGGCTCCGGTGTATCGATAGTCCAGCCTTCGTGGTCACCCGGCGGCACACTCTATTTCCTGTCTGATCACAGCAATTGGTGGAACCTGATGCGCTGTTACGGCAGCCGGAAAGAAGAAGTCTGCCCAGTCAAAGCGGAATTCGGTTCACATAGTTCCGTGCTCGGCAAATCGGATTATTGCTTTGTCGATGAAAATACCGTCATCGCTTCTTATTCACAGCACGGCATGCGGCAGCTGGCGAGCGTGGATGTCTGGAATGGGCGGCTGAACCCTATCACCAATCGCTTTACTTCATTTTCATCTCTACAGTCAAACGGAGATAAAATTGCTTTCATTGCAGCGTCGCCGACAGAGTTTCCGCGGATCGCTGTAATGGATTCGGACTCAAAGATGATTGAGGATGTGAAAGTCTCATCGAAAATATCCTTCGACACTAATTATTTATCAATGCCGGAAGCGATCGAGTTTCCAACATCCAACAATAAAACAGCGCATGCGCTATACTATGCGCCGAATAACCCGGACTTTTCAGCGCCAAAAGGAGAAAAACCGCCGCTGCTTGTTCATGCACACGGCGGTCCGGTCGGCGCCACGTCATCAGCGCTCAATCTGGTGAAGCAATATTGGACCAGCCGCGGTTTTGCGCTGGTTGATGTGAATTACGGCGGTTCCGTTGGATATGGCCGTGAATACCGGGAACGTCTGAGGGGCCAGTGGGGCATTGTCGATGTAGAGGACTGTGCGAATGCCGTTCAATATTTGATTGACCGGGGTGATGTTGACAGCGACCGCATTGCCATTGCCGGCGGATCGGCTGGCGGCTATACGACACTCGCCTCCCTCGTGTTCACAGATATTTACCAGGCAGGCGCCAGTCATTTCGGCTTGGGCGAACTGGAGAGTTTTGTGCTCGAGACGCATAAATTCGAATCGCATTATCTTCATGGTCTCATTGCCCCTTATCCGGAAGGAAAACATGTCTTTCATGAACGATCGCCGATTCATTTCATCGACCGTTTATCATGCCCCGTGATTTTCTTCCAGGGGCTGGATGATAAAGTCGTACCGCCGAACCAGGCTGTATCAATGGTTGAAGCTTTGCGCGACAAAGGATTGCCTGTCGCTTATCTGGAGTTTGAAGGTGAAGGCCACGGCTTCCGCAAATCGGAGAATATTAAACGCTCCATTGACGGTGAGTTTTATTTTTACAGCAGAATTTTCAATTTCGAACCTGCCGATGGAATCGAGCCGGTTGCAATCGAAAATCTTTAAAGCAGGAGTAAAGGAAGTTAGCGGGAAGTTTTTTACTCCAGAGCATATAAATAGCTCCGGACAGATTGGTTAACAATAAAAATTAAAGGAGGAAGATTAAAAATGATCACAAAAATGTTTCCGTATCTGAATTTCGATGGACAAGGCCAGGAGGCATCCCATTTTTATACGGACGTTCTTGGCGGTGAATTGATTGGGCTGATGACTTATGGGGATGCAAACGGAGACGATATGGAAGGGATCCCACCAGAAGCGAAAGACATGGTGATGAATGCCCAAATCGTTTTGAAAAACGGTGATCAATTGATGATTTCAGATGTGCCTCCAGGTATGGGGATATCTTACCGAAAAGGAAATAATGTGTCGCTTACTTTGACGCTCGATGACCAGGAAGAAGCGAGAATCATTTTCGGGAAGCTGGCAGACGGCGGCATGGTCAGCATGGATTTGCAGGAAACGTTCTGGAGCCCGCTATACGGCAATGTCATAGACCGCTTCGGCATTGAATGGCAGATTTCTGTAGATCCCGCTGCCGCCCAATAAGAAACAACTATTCCCGCCTTTCCGGAGAAGTTCCTGGAGAGCGGGATTTACTTTTGGCGTGACATCAAAAGTAAAGAGCCGTCTTTAGCGGGAAAAGCTGACGGCTTTCCTATTAAAATCTAATGGGCATGTTGAGTCGCTTAACTAATCGGGTAATAAAGTAAAAAAGACAAATATCAAAAGGAGTTTACCTGCATGTTGCTGGAACCTATTCCCGATCACTTGAGCACGGGGCTTAAAATTCTGTTTATCGGCTTTAATCCAAGTATCCGTTCATCTGAAACAGGTTATCACTATGCCAATCCGAATAACCGCTTCTGGAAAATACTCCATGAAGCCGGTTTAACGCCGAGAAAGTTCCTGCCGGAAGAAAACGGCCGTTTGCTGGAGCTCGGCTTCGGACTGACGAATATCGTCGCGCGTCCGACAAAAGAAGCTGCAGAAATTACAAAAGAGGAATATAAACTCGGTGCAGAAAAACTGAAGAAGAAAATTAACCGGTATCAGCCGCAGGCAGTCTGCTTTGTCGGCAAAGGCGTCTATCAGCAATACAGCAATAAGCGCACAGTGCCCTGGGGCGAACAATCGGAATCCGTTATTCCCGGCATTGCTGAATTTGTAGCGCCTTCTTCGAGCGGCCTCGTTCGTATGAAGCTCGAGGATATTGTGGAAATCTATAAAGGGCTGCATAAATACCTGTGATTGACTGTAAATACTTTACAACAATTAAATATCTTATATAGATAATTATTTATTGATATTCAATAAATAATAGTGTATTATCTCATTAACAACATTATTTGATGAGGTGTTTATGATGAAACGAAGTTCAACCACAGTTTTAAGAGCCGCTGTCTTTCTGGTCGGTCTTCCCGTGCTCGCTGTTTGCATTTACGGCTTGTCCAGATTCGATCCGAATTCTCCGTATTGGGCTCTGCCAGAGCTTGAAAATCTGCAATATCCGCTGCTCATCGGTATGTATATCGGCATGATCCCATTTTTCATTGCGCTCTATCAATCGCTGAAACTGCTTGGATATATTGATCGAAACCAAGCATTTTCCACCCTTTCGGTAAAGGCAATCCGAAATATTAAACGTTGTGCGATTGCCATCATCATTGTCTATCTGATCGAGTTGCCGTTTTTATATATGCTGACAATGGCAGATGACGCGCCGGCCATCATAATGGGCTTGTTCATCATTTTCGCCTCGCTGGTTGTCGCAGTCTTTGCTGCTGTGCTCCAAAAATTACTGCAGGATGCCATACGCATAAAATCCGAGAACGACTTGACGGTCTGAGATGGATGTTATAGGAATCGCAATAAATATTTACGTTATGATGTGAGGCTTTTAAGAGGATTAGGACCTCTCAGGCGAATAAAAGAGGATTGGTTGAAGGAGACTACCGAAATAGGTGGTCTTTTTCTTTATATGATGGTTTCTTAGAGGCCCAAATCTATTTACCTCTGTCTAGTCTAACGAATAGAGCGGGTTTAATTGCGCAGAATTGAATTTGTTTGCGCTCAGCGGAATTTATTTGCGCAAAGCCCAAAACGCGAAAAAAGCCACCGCAAGAGCGATGGCATG
>CAZGMW010000006.1:13367-17611 GCA_964526895.1 uncultured Planococcus sp.
TTTATTTGCGCAAAGCCCAAAACGCGAAAAAAGCCACCGCAAGAGCGATGGCATGGCACAAAATAGTTTTAAAAAGATTCCACTTCCAGCTTCTTGCCCTGCGACTCGTAGCCTTTCATGTAATTGATGCGGCGCTGCGCCGAAGTTGCGTTGACTTGTTCGTCGGCGTGGTAGGAAGAACGCACCATCGGCCCGGCTTCGCAATGGCTGAAGCCTTTCGATAGCGCGATTTCCTTCAGCTCTGCGAATTCATCCGGATGGTAATAACGTTCCACATTCAAATGTTTTTTGGTCGGCTGCAGATACTGGCCGATCGCCATGATGTCGACATTGTGCGCGCGCAGATCATCCATCGTTTCGATGATTTCTTCCTTTGTTTCGCCAAGCCCAACCATGATACTCGATTTCGTCGGTGTGTCCGGCGCGATTTCCTTGACCCGCTCCAGCAATTGCAGCGACCGGTCATACATCGCCCGTGCCCGCACCCGCTTCGTCAGGCGTCTGACGGTTTCGATATTGTGGTTGAAAATATCAGGCGCGCTGTCCATCAACGTATGAAGGCTTTCGTAATCGCCTTTCATATCGGAAGGCAGAATCTCTACCGTCGTTGCCGGCATTCTTCTCCGTATGGCCCGCACTGTTTCAGCAAAAACAGCAGCGCCTCCATCTTTCAAATCATCGCGGGCAACAGCTGTAACCACTACATGTTTCAAACCCATGATTTCAACAGATTCCGCAACGCGTTCCGGCTCGCCAAGATCAAGTTCGTTCGGCAAACCAGTTTTCACTGCGCAAAAACGGCAGCCGCGCGTGCACGTGTCCCCCAAAATCATGAAGGTCGCGGTTTTGCGCTCACTCCAGCATTCATGGATATTCGGGCATCTTGCTTCCTCGCACACCGTATTCAGCTTTTTCTCACGCATTAATTTCTTGAGTCCGGTAAACGATTCGTTCGTATTGATTTTCACTTTCAGCCAATCCGGTTTCCGTATGTATTCTTCTTGTTTCGACATTTAAACTCCTCCTATTTTTCAGTTGAGTAACTCCAGTCAAAATTTTTATACTTCGTTTCCGCCAGCTGAGAGACTTCCATCAATTGTTTGTCTGACAGTGCAAGCGGCTCCAGTTCCACACCGAGCCCTTTTTCGAATCCTTTCTTGAAAGCAGCTTTCACTCTATCGAAATCAAACTCTTTGCCAGCGGCCGCATTGAGGGATATAGCCTTGTCTTTAAATGCCTCCCTGGCTCGCTGTTTGACATCAAGTGAAGGATAACTGAATAAATCAAACAACTTCACACTGTCAATTTCAATCGGAATCGAACCATGCTGCAGGATGATGCCTTTTCTTCTCATCTGGGCGCTGCCGGCTGCTTTCTTGCCATCGACCAGCAGTTCGTACCACGAAGACTTGTCAAAGCAGACAGCCGAATCTGTTTTCACCATCGACGTTTCCGGTATCGCAAACTCCGCTTCAATGCCAAGTTCTCGAAAGCCTTCCAATAAACCCTTCGAAATGACCAGATAAGCTTCTTTTACAGAACGCGGCATGGCCGGATGCGTTTCCGGAACCACCACACTATAAGTCAATTCCTGATCGTGCAGCACTGCGCGGCCACCTGTCTGCCTGCGGACGATTTCCGCTCCGTAAGCTGCCGCCTGATGAAAATCGATTTTCTTATCGGCATCCTGGAAGCGGCCAATAGAAATGCCAGCCGGTGACCAGCCGTAAAACCGAATGGTGGGTCCGATTTCCCCTTTGCTCAGCCATTCCAGCATCAGTTCATCCAAAGCCATATTGAACGCAGGGCTATTATGGCCTGAATCGATAAAACCCCATGTTTCCCCCATCGCTTCTCCTCCTTTTTTGTATAAAAAAATACACAGCTTCCATAGATATGGACAGCAGTGCAGAGTGGTTGCATCATAATAAGCATGCATTTACCACTTCCCTCCGCCGGCATAATCCAGATCAGGTTCAAAGGGTCCAAGCAATGCTTGTCTCAGCCCGTAAAGCGGCTCCCCCAGTGCATATTTATTTGTTAACCAAATCCTAACATAAGGTAACAGAAAAACAAACCTCTTTTTTATTGCCAAAGTACAAGAAGGTTTTTGAACATGTCTGTCGAATAAAATTAAAAGAATAAACGAAGAGGAGACGGTCCTATGCCGAATACGGCCTTGCTGATCATTGATGCCCAAAACGAAATGTTCGACCCTGCCAACCCTGTCCATGAAAGTGATAAATTGCTTGAGAATCTTCAAAATCTCATCCAAAAAGCGCGCTCAGCCGGCGTGCCTGTTATATATGTGCAGCACAATGACGCCGGTCTGGTGGAAGGCACAGATTTCTGGCAGATCCATGAGTCGATTCAACCGGAAGCAGGAGATTTGATTGTCCAGAAAAAATCACCTGATTCTTTTCACGAAACAGTGCTTCTGGAAAAATTAAAAAGCCAAGGGATAGAGAATCTCGTCATTGCTGGCAATCAGACTGAGTATTGCATAGACGCGACTACTCAAAGCGCCAGTAAACATGGATTCAACGTGACGCTCGCAAAAGATGCTCATGGGACATGGGATTCAGAATCAATGAGCGCCGTGCAAATCATCGACCATCATAATGAGCAACTTAGTAGATTTGCTGAATTGCGTGAGACTCGAGATATTCAATTTGCGGAATGAGTTCAATTTTAAAAGGAAAGCCATGACGATTATCAGGACTTTCCTTTTTAATTTTCTTCTATAAGTTCTTAGCGCATAAAGCCGCCTTCAGAATGTATGACTTGCCCCGTAATCCACTGGGCATCGTCACTTGCAAGAAACTTCACCAATTTCGCCGCGTCTTTCGGTTCACCTGCACGGCCAAATGGAAACCGTGGCTGCAGCGCATCTTGTATTTCTGGAGTCATCCATCCACTGTCTGTCGGCCCTGGATTCACGGCATTGACGGTGATTCCAAGCGGTGCAATTTCCGCTGACAGAGTGATGGTCAACGCCTCAACCGCCCCTTTGGTGGTGGCATAAGCCAGTTCACCTGGCATCGGACCTTTGAACTGCCCTGACGTGAGATTGATGATTCGCCCTCCGGATCCTTTCGTAAAGCGTTTGGCAAAAGAGCTGCTGAGCATTGTTGTTGCAAGCACATTCACCCGGTAATGCCGGTCCAGCTCTTCGATGGTCAAAGTCGAATAATCGGTATCCGTCGAATAGGCGGCATTGTTCACCAATATATCCGGCTGACCGAGCTCTCTTTCAACCTGTCCAAGGAACGATTCCAATTCATCCGGCTGCGACAGGTCCACTTCGAGAGAGGCCACTTCGACGCCTGACCGTTCCAATTCGGCTTTTAACTTTGCCGGTTCGTCCGGCTCAACCTTCCATGGCATGCTGTTGTCATAAGCAGTCCAATAGGTGAAAAAGATATTGCAGCCGTTCTCAGCCAGTTCACGGCAGATCGCAGCCCCGATGCCGTTCAGGCGGCTCGCACCTGTTATCATGGCAAGCTTTCCAGTTAACGTTCCCATTCCATTTCCTCCTCAAAAATTAGTTCTGTAACTAACTTTCATGCCGCGGTCTCACCCGCTCGGTCTGTTTTTTCGCTTCTGCTAAATTCAGCTCCGGCAACTCCTGTCTGATAAGGATAAAAACTTCCTCGATGATTTCTTCCAAAGTTTTCACCGCTGCGTGCGGATTTCCAATAAAAACGGATTCCATCCGGCTTGTTATGTTTTCGGGTTTTATGATCATGCTTTCCAGAGAATTCCGTTGCCATTTAAAACCTGGATGCACGATGTATTGCCGATTCAACGCGAATAATATCGACATAATTTTCGTCTCTGCGTCAGCCATTACTTTATAGAGCATCAGCCAGTCTTTCCGGTAAAGCAAAGCTTCCCTATTGCTCCAGCGGCTGCCAAAGTAAGCGTTCGCTTCAATCATCGCTCTCTTCAACTCTTCCGGATAATTTTGAATCCGGCTCTTCATTTCAAGGATTAACGATTCGCCTGCAAGTGGCGATCCATATTCAATTGCAGCTGCAATGCATTGCGTTTCAGGATCGGTATCAAAAAGCTCAACGGTATCCGTAATGAATCGCCGAATTGTCGAAGTCAGAAAGTTGCTGATTTCGAGCTTTACTCCTTCTGTAATATAGGTCTCTGACCATTCCTCGTCTTCAAATGGATGAAAATCAAGAATTGTACCATTCGATTTGGTGATGGTCAGTTTTCTTTCCTCATCTGAA